>JAAZIF010000183.1 GCA_012510335.1 Methanomicrobiales archaeon
GGGGGGAGAACTTCGAGGTTCTATGCGAGACGGTCAAGAGAACCGCCTTCAAGGTCACCCGCGCGGGGCAGCTCGTCGCCCAGGAGGCATCGGAGAGGCTCGGGATCCCGTTCGGTATAGTGGATCTCTCCCTTGCTCCCACCCCCTCCGTCGGGGACAGCGTCGCCGGCATCCTTGAGGAGATGGGGCTTGAGTCGGTCGGTGCGCCGGGGACGACGGCCGCCCTCGCCCTCTTAAATGACCAGGTGAAGAAAGGAGGTATCATGGCGAGCTCGTTTGTCGGCGGGCTCTCGGGCGCGTTCATCCCGGTCAGCGAGGATCGGGGGATGATCGATGCGGTTATGCGCGGTGCCCTCACCATCGAGAAGCTCGAGGCGATGACATGCGTATGCTCGGTCGGCCTCGATATGATCGCGATCCCGGGCGACACCCCCGCATCGACCATATCCGGCATAATCGCGGACGAGGCCGCCATCGGTATGATCAACAGCAAGACGACCGCCGTCCGGTTGATCCCGGTTATAGGAAAGGGCGTCGGCGAGATCGTCGAGTTCGGCGGGCTGCTCGGGCGTGCGCCGGTCCAGGCGGTAAACAGGTTTGGCTGCGCCGACTTCATCAACCGCGGCGGCCGGATTCCCGCACCGGTTCATAGTTTCAAGAACTGAGGCGCCGGCCCCCCTCCACAACACTCACGGTCTCACGAGATCACGAGCTTTCATCACCGGCCTGAAGCGCCTGGGTTTTCTCGCTCTGCCCCTTCACCCCGCAAGATAAAGCAAATCCGGAAAAGGAACTCTTTGAATTTGATGTCCATGCTATCGCGGTCTGATGGTGGTTGCTGTGCCGCATAACCCCGATCCTTCGACCCGGTCCGGAAAACTGCGGGACACCCCCTCCGGCCCTATATCGAGAATACTGACACATATCGCCGGCGTAATTTACTCGCCCGGAGATCAACCTGGAGGGGGGCGAGGGCGGAAGAAGGCTGCCCACCCCCCTGACGTTTTCATACTGGAGATTCCGGAGATTAGAGCGCGGTCTACATCTGGATCTGGGTGAGAGCATCGTAGACGATCTTACGGTAGAGGTCCGGCTGCGTCCCGTACTCCTCCTGGGCCTTCCGGGAGTCCTCGGTGGTCCCGAAGACGTCCAGGCGGTCCAGGGTCTCGCGGGCGGTATCCAGCACCCAGAGATCGCGGGTCTCCCGATCCACAACCGATATCGACTCCGCGTTTACCGAGACGAGACAGTTCCCGTCCTGGGTCATGAAGAGGTTTGGCTTCCCGACGACGGCGACGAATGCCGGCGTCTCGATCCGGGCAATCTGCTGCATCGCCTCTGGCTGGTATGACCCCGCCATGATGAAGAAGGTGCCCGTAGGGTCGATCACCCTCCCGCGGTAGAAGATGTTCTGTTCACCCTGCCGCTGCTTCTCGGTGAGGGTTCCAACAACAAATATGCGGTTGCTCCTGATGCCGGTCGGGAAGATGACGTAGTTCGGACTCTTCTCGTCATCGCCCTCCTTGAACTGGTAGCGCGTCTCGCGGAACTCGGATGCAAAGACCCGGCGCGCCGGTTCACGCTCAAAGGCAGCCTGGGGTGTCATGCTGCCTCACCCCCGGCACGGTTCAGCAGTGTAGCCAGTTCCTGGGGCTTGAACGTGACCGGGGTGCAGGAGTCGACAAGCATCCTGCCGGCGAACTCGCCGCCGCTGCAGGTGTAGTAGCGCCCGAGCACCGAGTTCCTGACACGGTAGAATATCTCGTCCATACCGAGCGGGTTTGACTCCGCGATCGATATAGCCTCCTCCAGGCTGATCCCGACCAGGCTCTCGACGAGATCGCGCTGCATCAGGACGTTTCTGGCGCGTTCACCATCATCCAGGACCGCCTTCAGGCGGAGGTCATACCTGAAGTTGGGCTGGATCTCATGCACGGGACAGTAGTTCTGCCGGGAGAGGCTCCGGTTGCACCCCTCGACGGGGCAGCGCTTGATCAGGCCCGAGCCAGGAGCGACATGGACAAGAGCGCCCTGGATCTCGGTGGCGTTACGCCCGACCTCGATATCACCCTCGTCGGCGATGTACATCGCTGTGTTCAGGGCGAGGGAGAGCCGGCCGTTGTATTCATCGACGGATGCGTAGTAGATGTTGTAGACACCATCAGGCTCCAGCTTCTCCTTGCCCTCCTCTTTCCAGATGACGAACTTGATTGTGCCGCTCTCATCGCCGAGCAGCCCGGTCTGGAGCATCCGCTCGTGGAGGACATCCCAGTCCTGGATGACCTTGGCGCGCACGCTCCCTACACCCGGTTTCAGCTCCATAATCGGTGTGATCGAGGGGATGAACGGGATACCCTCCTCCATCTGTGAGATGGTGGTGCCCGAGTGGATCTTCAGGTTCGGTGTGCCCCTGTACTCATCGACGACCGCGGACTCGATCCGGTACCAGTGACCGTACCCCATCGCGGGAACGTTTGCGCGTGTCCAGGTCACAAAGCGCATGGCGCCGCTTGAGTCGGCGATGATCCCGTTCTGCGCGATCGAGGGTGAGAATGAAGGGGTCAGGGAGACGATCTTACCCTCGATCGTCACCCACTCGCCGGGAACGATCTCGTTTATCGGCCGGAGATCGGAGGATGAAGTCACGAGATTCGGGAGGTTGTGTTCCCGGGCGAGGTCACCTGTGACCGTCCGCTCGGCCTCGGCGATATTGACACCGAACTCCTCGACAAGGCGGCGGAGGCGGGATTCGATCTTCTGGCGATCGGGCTGTGCGCCACTTGATTCTAGTTTCCTGGAGATTCTCTCTGTTACTTCTGATAGGTTCATCACATACATCTCCGATCTGTAGTTTATCTCCTGAGGGTATTAAGGCTGGGAGTGTGGTGTGAAAGTGAACAGCGATCAGCCTGTGGTCTGCGTGCGGCAGGGATGCCGGGCTGCCTGCACCGGCCTCGCTGACGGAGAATGCGCCGCGGCAGGGTTGCCTGTACCCGGCGGGGGTGGCCAGATGTGCCATTTCAGGTTCCGTGGCAGAATCCGGGGGCATGCGCGCCCGCCCCTCAAACGTATATATAGGGGCAGGGACAACATCAGGTGTATGGCATTGAATGCGGACAGTACAATAGCAGAACTCCTCCGGGAAAAGCCCGAATCGGTACAGGTACTCTTCAGGTTTGGCATGGGTTGCCTTGGCTGCGCCATCGCAAACAGCGAGACGATCCGGGAAGCCGCCCAGGTGCATGGCATCCCCCTCGAAGAGATGCTCTCTGCCCTTGGCATCGCCGAGGCCTGAAGCAGAATTACGATCGATCCCTGAGGCGCTTGAGCTCCCCGAGGGTGGCCTCAGGATTTCTTTTTACGTAGTCTGCGACCACCGGGATATGCAGGAGCGTGCATCCGGCGCAGCCCCAGACACTGCCGCCGCTTGAGCTCTCGACCCACTCCCCGAGCTCCTCATCGGCGCAGGGGTAGCAGGGGCAGTAGCAGTAATCACACCGCTGCCCGGGGAAGTGGCAGGGGTAGTAGGGGCATCCCTCCTTCTGCCATTCCACCCAGTGATCCCCGCCATAGCGGCTGTATATGAAGAACGAGGGATCGCCCCGAAAAACCCGCTCCTGCTGCCGTGCGAGGGCCTCCGGGATCCCGTGGAGGATGGCCGCATGGACCCGCCGGCCGACCTCCGTCAGGGTTCCGGCGTATGTATGTATGCCGGCCCCGCGCTCGCATGCGACAACTACCGCGTCGGTGGTGGTGCCGGGAAAATCGTACCCGAGGCCGTGGAGCGCCTGTGCCTTTGCCCCGGTCACCGTTATGATCGTCTCAAGGAGCGCTGCATCACTCATCCCCTCCCGGCTGTGGACGATGATGTTGATGGTGTGCGGGGCGGTGGGGGGCGCCGTCGGATTCGTCACGCCCGCGGTTATGAATGCCGTTATGAAGTCATACTGAAGCACGCAGAGGTGGAGCATATCGACGGCGGTCAGGAGAGAGAAGTGCTCCCGCGAGAGCCCGTGCCGGGCGAGGAGGAGGTCGATGTAGCGCGCCGGGTCGCTATCAAAGTCGCGAGGCACCGTGTTGTTCAGTATGGTCGTGACATCAGCGATGCCTCCGCGTACGCCGGTGCTGGCAGCCCTGAACTCTCCGCGGATGAAAAGAGTGCTGTCCCGGATGAAATACTTCATACAACGGAATATCGAACCCGGTCTTTTAGTTCCTGCTGTTTGCCGGCGTTCCAGCCCGCGACATCCTGGAGGTACCCGGTCACCCTGCTGATCTGAACGACGTCATGGCTCCCGCACTCCGGGCAGACGGCCTGGCCGCAGAGCGGGCAGTAATCGATGCTCTCGACGATAGAATGGTGGCAGTCGCAGTGATCGAGCGGGCACATTATCTCAAGCGACGTCTCGCCGCAGTGGGGGCAGGGGGTCTCGTCGATGACGAAGTGGCACGTGTGGCATTTGTAGCGTCGCTCTTCCACCGGGATCTCATCGAGGCTCCTGTATTTCTCCGCAAGTTGCAGTTGTTCCGGGCTCCAGTTCATGGTACCACTCTCTGCAGGAAAATATATAATCCTTGAGATGCGGGAAAGGCCGCATCCGCCTCAGATCACTCATAGGGTTCGTCATCCGGAAAAGATCAGAACGGAGATCTCATCATTGGCGGATGCGGGAGAAGAGCCTCGCCGCGGCAGCCGGATCCTCCGCCCCGTATATGCTCCTTCCAACGATTATACCGTCGACAAGGCAGGCCACAGCATCAGGGTCGCCTCCCTGCGCCCCGACACCTGGGGAGTAGATCGTCTTCACACCGACGATCTCGCGAAGCCGGCTGATCCGGTCCGGTCGGGTGGCGGGGGCGATTATACCGTCGGCCCGGATGGAGACGGCGAGCGCTGCAAGCCGCTCGGCCACGCCCTCGTGGAAGAACTCCGTCGCCCCGGGATGGCTCATCTCCGCGACGATGTAGGCAGATCCATCGTGATCATGTGCCACCTCGACGCAGGCCCGCGCCGCATCGGCCCCCACGAACCCGTGGGCGATTATGGCGTCAAACCCGGCCGAGAAGACTGCTCCGGCTATGAGGCGGTTGGTGTTCGGTATATCGGCGACCTTGAAGTCGGCTATGAGCGGGAGGCCGAGCCCGGCGAGGTCGTCGACTATGGATAGACCTGTTGCGAGGACGAGCGGGTAGCCGACCTTTATCGCGTCGATATAGGGCGCGCAGGACTCCGCGACCCGTATTGCCTCTTTCAGGTCGAGGAGATCTAGGGCGAGTATGAGTTCGGTCATCCTTCCAGCCTCTCGAGGGTCGCGGCCACGAGCATGGGGAGGCTGATCGTCGCATCCCCATACACAGTCACCGCCCGGGCCTCCCCGGTGAGTTTGCCCCACGATCGGGCCTCATCGAGCGTCGCACCCGAGAGACCGCCGAGATCCGGCCGGTCACCGGTGAGCTGCACCGCGTAGTCAAACCCGCTCTCGGTCATCAACTTGCTCTGCAGTATGTAGTTCTTCGGGACACCCCCGCCCACGAAGAGAGCCCCGGCGCGTTCGGCCTCAAAACACCGATCCAGGAGATCGTGCATGTCATCAAAGGCGCTTACGACGACCCTGTTCATCTGTGAAAACATCCAGTACTGAAGCCCTATCATCGAGTCCTGGATGGCCGGGCAGTATATCGGCACCCCGGCCTTCGCCGCCCCGGCAAGGATCCCGGCATCAAGCCTCTCTCCAACCCGGCTGAGGAGCTCGGATATCGAGACCGTCGAGCCCTCCGGGAGCGACGAGAAGACGTCCTGCATGAACTCCTCAAACCTGATGAACGCCTCGTTCGGGAGGAATATATCGTAGATCCGGTTGACCCCCTCCTCGCAGAGTTCGGCATCAGAGAGGTCAGACGTCCCGTGGTAGTGGTGGCAGCCGATCGCCTCGATGATATCGTGGGTGAGGTTTGCCCCTGTCGATACCAGAATATCGATATGCCCCCGCCCGATGAGATCAGTCACGATCCCCCCCATCCCACCGGGCACCATGGCGCCCGAGAGGCCGAAGAACTTCAGCACCTCCTCGTCGCGGAGCATCCGCTCGTAGATGTTGACCGCCTGCCACAGGGATCCCCCGTTATAGGCTCCTGCTTTCCCGAGTTCGTCGACGAGTTCGCCGACCGTCATGCCGGGGCGCACCCGTGCCTGTTGTACCGCATCCCCATACTCAAAAGCCATGATTGTGTAACACCAGTCTCCAGCAGGTATTCGCGTTCATGCACAATAACACCTTGTCCTGCCTTAATGCCGCCCGCGCAAAGGCCGGCGGATCACCCCGGGGTTAAGGTGAAAAACCCCTGGTGCAGGATCTCTCTGAAAAATTCCCGGACTCTGATGAGATCCCGGCATGGAAAAACCCCTATCGAAAAAATATTTTTTGTGGGAGCCCGAGGGGGGGTTCCCACCGCCAGACAGGGGATGACTAGCTTTCCGACACGGGATGATCCCACTCGTCCCGCCGTGTCGGAGTAGTCCGGTCCAAAGACCGGACCATCTCTCGTATGGGTGGGTCTCCGGGCTGGAGAGCAGGAGACCGTTCGGAGTGTGCATTCCGGGCCTCTGCCCCCTTTCCGCGCCCACCCGACTGTGAATCTGTACGACCGCTGCATGAACCCCGTTTACCGGGGCCGGCACCGTCGCGGAAGGACTGGCACATGGCACGTACCTTCGTTGCTGATGGTCAGCACGGGATCACCAAGGATACGTTAACGTCTGGATGTTATAAAACTTTTTTTGTAAAGTCTATTTACTTAACAGGAAGCTGAAACTCAACGCCCCGCTATCCGGCGCCCCACCATGATAAAACCCCGGGAAAAATAGCACAATTATGGCCTGAAAGAAGGATCTGACCTGAAATATCAGCTTCCGGTGGCCGGCCCATCCACGGCTCAACCAGAGAACGCCTGCTGCCATACAGGGGTTCCGCGCACAAGCGGCCGCGCGAGATGCCGGCGAGCGCTCGCGGGCACCTCGTACCACCCGGGGCTGATCAGGCGCCTGAACCTCTCGATCTCTGGATCTCTGGCCCGGGCACTGCAGATCCTGCATTTGTAGCCCTTCGCGGTTCCGGCGCTTGTCATCCGCTTTCTGCAGGCAGGGCAGACCGGGGGGCGGGTGCGGACCGCATCGGCGAGGCGAAAGACCGCGAGCTTCTCGAGGTTGAGGCTCTCCCCCTTGTAGCTACCTGCCGCGGCTACCCTGTCACCCGGTATGAGGGCCCGCACGATATCCCGGAACCCCTTCGTCGGTTCGTAGGCCATACAGCGGACGCTCGTCCCATCGCCGGAGAGGATGAGTGAGACGTGGCCGCCGGGGCCGGTGACAGGCATTCTCTCGACCACCCCCCGCACCATGTACGACCGCCCCTCCCTGAGCACCCCTATCACCCCCGGCACCAGGTGGGCATCAGTCCCCTGGTTCGTGGTGTATACCTGTTCGCAGGCCGGCTCCTCGGAGTGGACGTAAGACCGCGCCTCCCGGACCCACGCCGGACTCTCTCCCCTGATGCCGAAGAGGACCGGGTCAGGTGTATGGGGCACACCGACCACGATATCGTTCTCCTGGTCCACCGTGTCCCATGTGTGGGGCCAGGTCATCTCCTCGGCGCGAAAGAGACTCTCGCGGTCCACAACCCGGGGGGTGCCCCAGTTCTCGCGCTTCCGGTAGACGAGCACCTCGTATGTCCGGTCAAAAAGATCGCTTGCAATCGCCGCTGTTGCACCGATGAGCCCCCTCCGGTTCTTGTAGCCCCGGTAGCAGGCTTCGACTGGCTCAAGCACCGCGCAGGCCTCTTCGAGAGAGCAGAAATCCCGGAGCGCCGCGTAGTAAAAGTCTGGCGGCGGCCTGACGGGTGACGCCACAACACCCGGGTTCGTCCCGGCGGCGTCAAACTCGGCGAGTTCTTCCACGCACGCGCAGGCAATGGCAAACGCCGCATCGACATCCCCTTCAGCCTCAATGCAGACGGCCGCGTTCCCCCGGGTCTTATGGATAACATTCGGGTTCAGCCGGACCAGGCGGGCGTCAGCGACACGTATGCCTGCATGCGCGAGCCTCCGTGCCAGGACCGCCCCGATATAGGTTGTACACATCCCGGTAGGGGAATCCGTGTCATCGATCCCGATCCACATAACCCCATAGTTTATATCGTTCTCCGCCTATATCGATTCTTACGGGATATGCCGCAGGATCGCCTACCCCAGATGGTCATCAGCATCATGCTTCTCGCAGACTTCGATGTCTCGGAGCGGTGTAACATCCGTCCACGGAGTTTTGATCTCATCGTGAAGAAAGGCGACACACTCGTCATCATCAAGGTCGCCTCCCACATCGACAGCGTGAGCGCCGATATCGCGTGGGATCTCGACCTGATCGCCCGGTACCTCGACGCCACCCCCCTCATAGTGGGAGAGCGGGCACGCGATGCAGAACTTGAGCGGGGGGTCGTATACATACGCTACGGACTCTTCGCAATCAGCCCGGAGACGCTCTTCGACTACTTCGTGGAAGGTCTCGCACCGCTGGTCTATGCATCCCCCGGTGGCCTATACGTAAAGATCAAAGGCGGCCTCCTCCGCGAGGTGCGGGTGACCTCCCGGATGTCACTTGGAGATCTGGCATCGGAGCTAGGGGTCTCCCGGCGGACCATCAGCAAGTACGAGAGCGGGATGGGCACCACGCTGGATGTCGCGATCAGGCTTGAGGAGCTCTTCTCTGCCCAGCTCATCGAGGCGATCGAACTCCTGGGCTACCATTGCCCCGGGCCCAGAGAGCCTGCAGAATCTGCAACCGGGGAGATCCTCACCGATCTCGAGCGCATGGGCATGGAGATACACGCTATGCGGCAGGCTCCGTTCCAGGTGCTGGCACTCTTCGATCAGCATACGATCCTGACGGCATACGGGACATCCCAGAAGGTCGTAAAGCGCGCTTCCCTCATAGGCAGCATCTCCCAGATAACGAGGACGCTTGCGATGTGCGTCGCCACAGATTACAAAAAACAGAAAAAGATAGGCAAAACACTCCTCATCGGCGAGGAACACCTCCACACCCTCAAAGATGGTTCTGAACTCATCGATATGATGAACGGGTGAAAATGTTTATATAGAACTACAAACCTACCTTTCTATCGCTTAACAACGGTGATACCTATGTCTAGCCTTGGAGGACAACCAATCCTTATTCTGAAAGAGGGTAGCCAGCGTACCCGCGGCCGTGACGCACAGTCAGGCAACATTGCTGCCGCAAAGGCCGTAGCAAGTGCTGTACGGACAACACTCGGCCCCAGGGGCATGGATAAGATGCTCGTCGATACCATCGGTGATGTCGTCATTACGAATGACGGCGTGACCATCTTGAAGGAGATGGATATCGAGCACCCCGCTGCGAAGATGATGGTCGAGATCGCAAAGACCCAGGACGATGAGGTCGGTGACGGCACCACGACCGCGGTGGTCATTGCAGGCGAACTCCTGAAGCGTTCCGAGGATCTCCTCGACCAGGATGTACACCCAACGGTCATCGCCCACGGCTACCGCATGGCAGCCGATAAGGCGCAGAGCATCCTCGGCGAGATCGCCATAGATGTCAGTCCTGAGGATGCGGAGACGCTTAAGAAGATCGCCGACACCGCTATGACCGGCAAGGGCGTCGAGTCTGCAAAGGAGAAACTCACCGATCTCGTCGTCAGGGCGATAACAATGGTTGCCGAAGAAGATGGCACCGTCGATATCGATTTCGTGAAGGTCGAGAAGAAGGTGGGCGGATCCATCGAGGACTCCGAGATCATCGAGGGCATGATCATCGATAAGGAGCGTGTGCATCCTGCCATGCCCCGCGTTGTCAAGGATGCGAAGATCCTGCTCCTGAACGCCGCCGTCGAGTTCAAGAAGACCGAGGTCGATGCCGAGATCAGCATAACAAGCCCCGATCAGCTCCAGATGTTCCTCGACGAGGAGGAGCGCATGATCAAGGCCATCGTCGACAAGATCGTCGCAAGCGGCGCAACCGTCCTCTTCTGTCAGAAGGGAATCGACGATATCGCCCAGCACTACCTCGCAAAAGCCGGCATCTTTGCCGTGCGGCGTGTCAAGAAGAGCGATATGGAGAAACTCGCCCGTGCCACCGGCGCAGCGGTCGTGAGCTCCATCGACGCCATCGCAACCGAGGAACTCGGCAAAGCCGGCAACGTCGAGGAGAAGAAGGTCTCCGCCGGCGAGGAGATGATATTCGTCACCGGATGCGAGAACCCGAAGGCGGTCTCGGTCATCATCCGTGGCGGCACAGAGCACGTCGTCGCTGAGCTCGACCGCGCCATAGAGGACGCCCTGCGGGTCGTCAGCGTTGCCCTTGAGGACCAGAAGTTCGTCGCCGGCGGCGGTGCGCCCGAGATCGAACTCTCGCTCCGTCTCCGCGAGTACGCCGCAACCGTCGGTGGACGCGCCCAGCTCGCCATAGAGGCGTTTGCAAACGCTCTTGAGATCATACCGAGGACTCTTGCGGAGAACGCAGGCCTCGACCCGATCGATATGCTCGTCGCCCTCCGCGCAGCACACGAGAAAGGTGGCGAGAGCGGGAAGTACATGGGACTTGATGTCTTCAACGCCGTATCCGGGAATATGCTCGATGCAGGCGTCATCGAGCCCCTGCGGGTGAAGACCCAGGCGGTCTCAAGCGCCGCCGAGGCCGCGGTCATGATCCTCAGGATCGACGATGTCATCGCTGCATCCAGGTCTGCCGGCCCCTCTCCTGAGGAGATGGCTGCCATGGGCGGTGGCATGGGTGGCATGGGCGGCATGGGCGGCATGCCCCCGATGTAAGATCACCGTACCGCGTCATCACAATACGGCCCGGAACCGATCCGGTTCCGGCATTCCCCTTTTTTTAATCCCGAGAAACTCGCTCAATAACTGGATAAGTATCGCCTGGACGAGCTCCAGCTCAAGGGCGAGATAGGAGAGGCGCGCTGGTGAGAGCGAAGATATACCTGGAAGGTGGGGGCAGTTCCCATTATGCCCCGAAAACCTGGTTGGCCGGCGGCCTCTCCTGAGCGGATGAGCCCTCCGCCGGAACCCCTTA
>JAAZIF010000013.1 GCA_012510335.1 Methanomicrobiales archaeon
GAGTTTGCAGATCCGCACTGGTCCTGGAGGTCGTAGCCGAAGAAGCCAAGTCTGGACCAGCCCTCCTTATGCACAAGCATCGAGAGGTACCAGCCGTTCAGGCCAGCGTTCGAGTTTCCTGTACCGATGGAACATGTCAGACCGGAAGCAGCGGCAATGACACCGGCACGCTGGGATCCACCGAAGTGGTCTTCCATAAGGGTCGGGAACGTCTCGTACTGCTCCATGGCGTTGAGGGTGACCTCGGTTGCCAGGTCGTTGACGACATCGTAGCTGGGCTTGACCCTGTCGGCCGGGTTCGGGTTCCTCCAGTCGACCTTGTACTTGTCCTTGATGTAGTCCATACCGTAGTATGTGTACTCATCGAGGATGTTGTCGGTGTAGGCCGCGGTAGCATACTGGGTGAATCCAACGCCGCCGGACATGTAGGAGCCGAGCCAGATCTGGTCAAAGAGCATGACACCGGCGCCGACTACCTCGAGAGAGGCCTTTGCGGGGTCGTTCGGATACTTCCGGTTCGCCTGGATGATGTCGGAGAAGAGACCGAATCCAAGACCGCCGGGCTCGTTCGGGCCACGGGCACGCCGTGCGGGCAGGTGGGATGCCATCTGGATGACGCCTGCGTGCTTTGCAGCGTAGGATAGGTCAGCGACGGCCGCCTCGCCGGCGCACATCCGGTAGGCGCCGATGAAGGACATACCGATCTGCATCGCAGACCACCGGGAGGTCGTTCCTCCGTCACAGGTCCGTGAGACCGTGGTCGGTATGTGGATCGCCTGCCAGAGGGACTTTCCTACAGCGGCAGAGAGCGCTTCAGCCTGCTTAGCGGGGAAGAGCTTCTCGACGTCGAGGACGAACTGGGGCTCGAGGTCATCGGCGAGTTCCTGGTCGCCGGTGAAGACCTTGACGTAACAGTCGTCGACGAGGCCGGGGTGGGTCTCGACCATGTGTTCCTGGACGACGGCCGCGCCGGGCATGGCGTGGTTCAGGACGTGGAGGTACTCGTTGATCGTCTCAGGTGTAACCTCCTTGCCCAGACGCTTCTGCAGTGTCTGGTGAGCGAGGTCCATGTTGACGATGACCGTCCTCCTGATGTCGTCCCAGAACTGCTGCATGGCAGCGTTGTTGACGAAGTGGAGGTCGTCACCCTCGACGAAGACGCCGGTGCCGGAGACCTCGTAGGTCATCAGCTGGCGCTGGCCGAGCGGGATACCGCCAAGGTGGCAGCGCTCAGGAGCATACATGGAGATGTTTCGCTCCATCTCGACAGCCCTGCTCGCCTTCACGAACTCCATCTTACGGGGGGACTGGTGGATACCGCCGAATGTGTAGTAATCTGCCGTCTCGGACTCGACATCCTGTCCCCGGAACTTCTCTTTGAGGGATTTCAGGAACAGCTTCTGGGTTCTCTCAATCTTTGCCATTTCTATCACTCCTTCGGAAGGAATCCGTATTTCGTTCGCAGCGTGTGGATACGCTGGATGTACTCGATGTACTCCTGATCGTCACGGTAGGCGACGTCGCCGAGCGAGTGGAAGATCGTCGTGTTGGCCTTGAGCCACTTCTCGTCGAGCGGTTTGCCGATGGCTACCTTACGGTCGAGCGGCTCGCCGATCTGGTTCTTGACGTACTTGACGACGCCATCGTCATCAAGGATACTCCTCTGGAGCATATCGAACATCATGCCGTTCTCAGCGAGACGGAGCGAGTGACCATGCACGGTCGCTCCGCGGATGCCGGTGCGTGCCGGGTCGAGGAGCTCGGTGTTGATGAGTTCCTTTGCGTACTTCTCGAGGTCACGCTCACGGCACTCAACGATCTGACGACCGGAGAGCGTTCCCGGGTCGATACCGCGGAAGCGGTAGCACTCGGTGTAGGTTCTCTGGTAGGGGTGGCAGGGCGCGAAGAACATCGAGTCCGTAAACTGGATGTAGCGGACGCGGTCTCCGGCCTTGGCACCCTCGGTCGGGGTCACAATCTTCCTGATGGGACAGTCGGGCTCCTGCTGCTCTGCGAGCGGTGGGTGGGCCGTCGGGTAGGCGGCTCCTGGTGCCCTGTGGCCGAGGAGCAACACGACGTCCTCATCAGTCACATCACGCATCTTTTCAAGCTTCTGGCTTGGGTCCATCTGCTTGCGCCGGTTTGCGGCGACCTTGGATGTACCCGGTCCGTACTGGGGCTTGTATGCCATTGTTTTATTCACCTTTATGTTGGGCTTTTTATTACTCTCATAACGGCACGAACGACTTCCGCCAACTTATCCCTGCCTGGTGTCTGGCCTCGTGTCACACCGCTGACAATATCCACCACAATGCCTTTCGTAGTCACCCGGTCGGGCGGAGGCATAACCACCGCGGTTCTGACCCCCACTTTTGCGAGATCCTCGAAGTCAATCGGAACCTGGGAGACGACGATCGCCTTGATATCGGCATGCTCAAGGATAAACCGAACCTTCTGCACCACATGGGAGCGGACATTCCCATGGTGCAGGATGGCGACCTTGTGCTGCTCGATCTGTGCGATCTCCTTCGCCGTCAGGCCAAAGTATGCTCCGAGGACGTGCCCCGCGACGGGGGAGTCTGCCGGAACCCCGCTCCCTGCATTCAGGACGAGCGTGGAGACGGAGAACTGCGCCCCCTCCTTCCGGAGACCGGAGGTTATGTCGCAGACCGGTTTTGTCACGTGTCTGCGACCGGGGGACATCCCTATCACGATCACATCCGGGGATCTGGCTTCAGAGATGGTTCCGCGCTGGGCGAGACCGCCTCCTTTACCCATCCCCATGCTCTCGCGGCAGTCTATGACCTGGGTTACCCTTCCGATAGGCATGGTTACTTTGTACTCTGAATTATGACGAGACCGTCTTTCCTCCTCGGATCAACAAGACCGAGAAGGTCTCTATCGGCGTCAGGTCCGTATCTGGCATAGTCGGACATCGACGGCTGGGTCTTCATGAACCGCCCCTGCTGGACGGAGCAGGAGAAGCCCTTATCGGCAAAGACTTCATCTACAGCCTTCTCGATGGCCGGTATGTACGACTCATCCTCAAGTTCCAGGATGACAGTTCCAACCTGTACCTGGAGCATGACATCCTGGTCCCCGACACGGATGACCTTACGGCCCGGATGGGGGTTTGGTTGCCCCCGTGCCGGACCGTATGGAACGATGACAGGAATACCTGGCCCGTTGATGGACATCCTGCGGATCCCGCCTGCCTGAATAAGTTTATTCAGGAGCTGCTCCACGGTGTCGGGCCTGAGGAATCGCGTGGAGACGACTCGGACCTGGGGATATGGGGTTATGGCGTCAGTCATCAATACCCTCGTGTTTTACACACCCTGTGCGATCTGCTGGATCGGCTTGTTGAAGACGTCGACCTTGCCGTAGGTGTCGGCGTAGATCTTCGAGGTGGCCTCGGGCGAGAACATCTGGGTTCCGGCATCGAGAGCCGCTGCAGCGACCACGCACGGGATAGCAACGCCTGCGGCGTGCCTGGTCACGACGTGGTTGCCGTTGAAGACACCGGGGCCGCCGCCACCATAGATCGAGTGGCTGAAGAACGAGAACCCGACGGCAGTACCCATGACACGGCCGTAGTCACAACCGGGGAGGCCGGTCTCGTGCTCAAGCAGGTCGTTGAAGTACAGGAGCGTCGAGGAGACTGCCTGGGCGAACCGTCCGGCACCACAGTTGACCATGGTGGCCGCCATGGTTCCTGCAGCAGCGTAGGCGTTCCAGAGCATGGGATCCTTCGTGTCAAAGAACTGGAAGTATCCGCCCTTCTTCCCGGGGGTGATGACCTTGTCCTCGATTGCGCGCTCGACCAGGCTCTGGACGACCGTTCCGATGGTTCCGGTTGCCCCGTTTGTCTTGACGAGGTCATAGACCATGTTGTTCGCGTTCAGGCCCTGGTAGGCGTAGGTGAGCAGCTGGGCACGCTCAAACGGCCCGATGGCGTTACCCATCTCGAACATTCCTGCCTGCTCGAAGGTGGATGAGAGTGCAGCGGCCTCCATCGCGTTCTTGTTGGTCATCATCGCGACGTGGTTTACCGGGATGTTCCGGAGCGCGTAGCCGAGGCCCTCGTTGTTCTGGGGGATCGAGAGGACGGAAGCGACGTTGGCGCCGCCGAGATCCATCGTGTGCGGGTAGGTACCCCAGACCGCTGCCTTGACCATCGCTGCGTCGAACGGTCCGATATCAAACTGCTCAACGATCGCGTAGGTGGCTGCGGCTGCGACCGCTGTGATCGCGGCATCGTAGGTAGCTGCAGCCTCCAGGCGGACACTGGGCGCCTCGACGAGGATAAGCTTTCCACCGCTGAACTCGCGGATATTGGTGTCGTCACCCTCCTGAACCTGGACCATGTCCTTGATCTTGGCTATGATGGCGTCCTTGTTGCCGGTGATGTCAAGGTTCAGCTCACGCCCGAGAACATGACCCTTTCCTACCTTTCCGGTCTTCAGGCCATTCTCAATGCCACCCAGGTTGACTGCAATCGTCCTCTTTGTGAGGCTGATGAGCTTCCTGATCGCCGGGTTGACCAGCGGGCTGATCTTCTCAAGCGCCACACCACTCTTCAATAGTTTGCCTGCATCATCATACAGGTCGATGGTATCCTTGAATTTTGCCATAATTTTCCTCCATTACCCTTTATGTGCATACAATCCGGAACTGTGAACTGAACACTAAAAGATTCACTGACTGTAACTGTATATCACTCATGCACGTCCTTGTGGGACAAGAAGATAGTAACCTCCTCTAATAATATAAGTGTTGCTATTTACGCCTCCGAGCGAGTATATAAACTAAAGGGGATATTTTATATCCACGGGGCAATGGCCGATCGTACAGGGGAAAAGATTTATTGCTATCATGATGTAGTAATATCAAATAATGGAATTCGTAATACAATATAACATTGTCCTGGTGTCGGCGTAATACCATCCCGATATGCCACTCTCACCACAAGATGCGCGGTCAGTCTACACCGCCACCTCCCGTTCCCCCATGGGAACCAGGCCCGTGATGTATAAGGATCCCGGTATCCTCCGGGTATAGTCTCCTCTGCCGGATATTTCTTCGCTAAGAACCTTTCACCAGGAGCAGACTCTGCATCAAACCAGATCTGCCGACAGACTGGTGGATTCAGGTGAATTTACACCAGCGCAACAACTCATGTTCATGGCAGAAGAATCGCATGACAGGAGCACTCCACAACACTGTCAACCTCCCGGTCCCTGGCA
>JAAZIF010000184.1 GCA_012510335.1 Methanomicrobiales archaeon
ACCCTATATGTGTCAGGGACGCAAACCCTGTATGCGCACCCCCGACGAGGTCAGCCTCCTCCTTGACGACCTCAACACCATCATGGCCGATGACCTCGAAGACCAGGACTTCAACTTCAAGGAATGGATCGCCCGCAGCCGGAACGACGCCATCGATCAGGTCATCGAGTGTGCTATCTGTATGGCCAACGGCGGTGGCGGCACCGTCGTCTTCGGTGTTCGTGACCACGTCGTCGGCAGAGACCACGATATCGTCGGCGTTCCCCCCGAGTTCGACACAAACCTCCTGAAGAAAGCCGTCTACGACTCGACCGACCCGAAACTCACGCCTGTTTTCGAGGAGGTGCAGGTGCCCGAGGGTACAGGTCGCCTCATCCTGATGCAGATCCACCCCGGCATCCCGCCCTACACCGACACCAGCGGCCGTGGGAAGATCAGGATCGGAAAAGACTGCCAGCCCCTCACCGGTACCCTGCGGCGGCGCATCGGTGTGGAGACCGGGGAGACCGATTTCACCGCCGAAGAGATCCCCGGGACTCCCGAGTCTCACATCACGGCGACGGCCATGGAGGTGCTCAGGGCGGCGGCAGCACGGGAAAAAGCCCCGGACGACCTTCTCAACCACTCTGACCTCGACCTGCTCACCTCCCTCGGCCTTGTCAGGGCGGGCCACCTACTGGATCCTCCGCTCAGACCTCCACCGGCGGCTGATGGCGCCGGGCCACCCTGACCGTGACCGGAGGACCGACTGGGAGGCGGCGAAGACGCGGGTACTGAGCGTGCTCAGGCAGAGGGCCGAGCACGGCGAGGCCGGTCTGTCGAACGCGGAGAGGACCGATATCAGGTGGTGCGGTTGATGAAAGAGTTGCAGCGCGAGAACCCTGCGGCTGTCCCCGAGGGTGTGGGAAAGGGCAGTCGGTATCGGTATCGTGGATGAGGGCAATTCCCGGTTTTGTGATCAGATATGTGATCTGCACATATCGAATCACATATGTCCGGATTTTTGTGATCGATTCTGTGATCCGCACATATCTGTTTCTATTGTGGGAGGAGATCGCATGGTCGATCGTGTGCTTGTCTCACGGCACATGGTGGACACCGTGATCCCCCTTCACCGCACCCCCTCCTGGCCGTTTCGCTCCCGGACCAGCCGCGCGTAGCAATTTTCACAGATATTCGCCCGCGCCTCCCGCGACCGATTCATCGCCTTCCCCCGGTTGCGGATATCGCACCGGCCGATCTCCGTCTTCACCCGCTCAAACTCCCCCGGATCGAGCACCCCCGGGAGCGGCTGAACCGCCCCTTCCGCCCCGCCGGAGTTGCAAACAGGCTACAGGAGCGCCCGGAACTTGCCGATGGGGATCCCGGCCTGAAAAAGAATTGTCTGAAGAGTTTTAGGCGCAAGTGTATTTCCAGAATGCACGGGAGCGGTCACGTATAGCGTGGTGAAGGTAGTGGTTGACTTCCCCGGGCGCCAACAACTTCGAACCCGGCTTTCTTGAGGGCTCTGACCACCTTCACGCCGGTGGTTTTCTCATACCCTCGCGTTGGTTGTGTTCAGGGGGACGGAGATCTCAACCAGGATTGGTTTGCCGAGTTTTTTAGCCACCACGACGTATCCTGCAATCGTCTCCTCGATGTGCGCCAGCGCCTCTTCCCGGGAAGACCCTTCGCTTATACATCCCGGAAGGGAGGTACCGTTACGGTATACCCCCATCCTCATTCTGCTCCATAAGAACGGTATAACGGAGACGAGTTTCCGACAAGCGAATCCCTCCAGTGGAGAGGTAGTTCTCGAGATTATATAGGGATTATGGAGGAACTCATATAGATTCGAAAGAGGGATACGATCGTGTGAACTACCCCGCCCGAAAGCGCGGGGTAGTTCACTTTACCATCGTCTTACATGGACAGGCTTGGATTGCAGTGGTCTGACCTCAAACGTGTAGTAGCCAACCGGCGAGCAGGATCTTCGAGCCAGTTCAAACATTGTTGGAACCTATATCTCCCTCGGGTTGCCATTTCAAGTCCGAAACGGGAGAGGATGGCCTCGATCGATTCAGCCGACCGCGTTTGCCCGTGATAAAGGATACTACGCTTACGAAAACTACGCGATGGCAGTGCGGGAATAATTGCAGCGGGCGTTAACGAAAAAAAGCAGCTGCAACAGGTGGCCGAATGGTGAGAGAGGGAGGGAGCTAAAGCAGGACCTGTCGATCCGGTTGGGGCTGCTGGAGATCGATGTGGATAGGGCAGTCGTGCCGGGGAAGCGAGAGCGCTCGAAGACCGGGATCACTCACGATCCGTGCCGGCCCCGGCCCCTGAAAGCGTGAACCTGATGGCTGCACCAAGCCCCGGCTCACCCCTGACCCGGTCATCCGCCCAGATCCTCCCGCCGTAGCGCTCGATGAGCATCCGGCAGATGTAGAGCCCGAGCCCGGCCCCGGCCAGCCTGCTCTCCCCCTTCTTGAGGCGGTGGAAGAGGTCCTTCTTCACCGCACCGGAGATACCCGGCCCGGTATCCTCGACCGAGACCTCCACCTCCTCCCCGCGATCCTCGACCCGGATGGTTATCTCAACACCGGGTCCACCGAACTTCTCGGCGTTCCCGAGCAGGTTTGCAAAGACCTCGGGCAGGAGATCGTCGGCGAGAACCATAACAGGCCCCCCCTCATACCGTATCCGGGCCGCAGGGAAACCTGCCATCTGCGCCCTGATCACCTGGTCGAGATCCACCGCAGTCAGGATCGCCTGGTTCTCCCTGGCCCTCCGGAGGGTGGCGACGCCGTTGATGATCCCTGTGTTCTGCTCAAACCGGGAGAGCATCTTCCTGGCGATCTTCTCCTCCTCCCCCTCGAGTGCATCGGCGAGGAGGCGCGTATACCTGGTGGCGACAGCGTTGGCACTGTTGATGTCGTGGATCATGATATCCAGGTAGAGGTTTGCCATCTGATTGGACCTCTCAAGCTCAGCCGTCCGCTCCCTGACCAGTTCCTCAAGGCGGACACTGTACTCACGTGCCATCTCCTCCGAGGCGTGGAGACGCCTGATATTCTCTTTGAGAGAGTCGACCATGGTGCTGACGCCCTCCTCAAGGCGGGTAAACTCCGTCCCCGTGGATATCCGGATCTGGTGATCGAGGTCGCCTCCGGCAATCCTGTCGACGTCGTCTGCGATCTCTCGCACCGGCCGGGTTATCCGTCGTGAGGCCGGGAACGCGATACCGCAGGCGATCAGGCTTGCGAAGAGGGCAAGAATGATATGGCCGAACTGCAGCTTCGCGAGCCGGGCATCAAGGGGAGCGGTGTTGTAAGTCAACGCGACGATCCGGCTGACGTCTGAGGCGTAGCCGGGATCGAAGAGATCGACGAGTATGTACCGGGTGGTTGTCCCGGTGGCCGCATCCCTCAGCGTCCGGTCCTGTTTATCCTCAAAGACATCCCTGGCAATGCTGTTGGCGGTGGCCGGATCCCGTGGATTCTTTGACTCGGTCACGTTGATGACTCTCCCGAAGCAGTCATAGATCTCGATCCCCTCGATCGCCGGGTTCAGCCGCATCAGGTCTTCCCGGAGCGCCCGGTACTGTGGATTGTAGCGATCAGCCTCGATCGCAGTGCAATCAAGCCCGAGTTCGAAGAGGTAGCGATGATCGGGGGAGGGCATGTAGGCGTATTTCCGCAGACTCCCGCTCGTCGATTCCGCCACGATCCGGTCGGCCAGGAAGGTATCCCCGAGCCGGGTATCCGTTATCCTATCATAAAGATAGGGCATCTCTCTGAAGTCAAGCCCAAGATCCGGGGGATAGGTGGTGTACTCGATGATGCCCGACGCATTGATGATGTAGATATCCATATCTTCCCCGATCTCTTCCGCGATACGGGAGAGGTCCATGGCGGCCGGATCCCTTCCTGCCCGCTCATACCCGGCGAGGAGCGGGGCAAACCCCTCTTCCATCCGCCGATCCAGTGTACTGTCAAAGAGGTTCAGACCGGTATCCATAAGGGATATCGCCTGGATAGCACTCCTTTCAGCCTGCTCCCGGAGCAGGTTCTCATCCGCGATCAGCCCCTGCTCGATCTGGCGATAATCCAGGGCCGATATCAACCCGATCACGGGGATCGTGATCAGGATCATGGCAAGCATCAGGTGTGTGCTGAACCGGTGAGGCTCCCTCCCACCACCACCCGCTGCCATCACAGATCGCCTCCCTCCCCGACCCCGGAGAGCGTGAACCTGATGGCCGCGCCGCGTTCAGGTTCACCCCTGACCCGGTCATCCGCCCGGATCCTCCCGCCGTAGCGCTCGACGAGCATCTGACAGACGTGGAGCCCGAGCCCGGGCCCGACAAGCATCTCCTTCCCCTTCCCGGGACGGCGGAAGAGATCCCTCTTCACCGTATCGGGAATACCCGGCCCGGTATCCTCGACCGAGATCGTCACCACCTCACCCCGGTCCTCGACCCGGATGATTATCTCAACACCGGGTCCACCGAACCTCCCCGCGTTTCCTATCAGGTTTGCAAAGACCTCGGGCAGGAGATCATCGGCGAGGATGACGGCCCCGGTTCCGGCATAGGATATGGTGAGGTCCGGGAAATGCTCGATCTCGCGCCTGATGACCGGATCAAGCTCCATCGGCCTGAGGGCGGGGGCGTGTTCGTGGATATTCCGGATGGTGTTGATGTTTCGTATGATCTCGATGCTCCTCGTAAGCCCCACCTTTGCTCTCCGGAGATACTCACCCTCCGGCCGCTCCTCAAGTCCGGCAGGGAGGAGGTCTGAGTAGAGGCCCGCGACGTTGTTTGCGTTATTGATGTCGTGGCCCATGATATCCAGGTAGAGGTTTGCCATCCGGTTGGACTCCTCAAGCGCGGCGGTCCGGTCCCTGACCTCTCCTTCGAGGGTATGGCCGTACCGGATGAGGTCCTCCTCTGATTCCCGGAGTCGCCGGATGGTACCCTTGAGCGCCGTGACCATCGCCGATATGCCCTCCCCGAGGTGCACGAACTCCTCGGCGCCATCCGCCCTGATGGGCCGGTCCAGATCCCCGCGGGCGACGGCGTTGACGTCCACGACGAGCATACGTATCGGCCGCGTCAGGAAATGCGCAGCAAGAGCCGAGAGGCAGCCGATTATGATGAGCCCGACGAGCAGGATGTTCACATGCCGGCTGAACATATCGGCGAACTTCGCCTCGGTCACCTTCGTGCTGTAGGTCAACTCCGCGACCATACTCACATCGGACGCATAACCACTGTCCGCCAGGTCGATGAAGAGGTACCGGATCAGCTCACCGGTGGTGGCGTTCTTCACCTCAAGGGTGGTCTTCTCCTGGTATGCCTGTCTGGCAAGGGCCAGCCGGCGGTCCTCGTCGGGGCGGGCCTCACCGCTGATCAACGTGCCAAGACAGTCGTAGATCCGGATCTCATCGATGTTCGGGTTCAGGTCCACCAGCTCCTGTGCCGTGTCCCTGTACTCGAGCATCGTGCGCCACTGCTGGAAATCCGGTTCTATAAACCCGAGTTCGAGGAGGTAGCGGTGATCGGGCGTCGGCATATACGCATACTTCCGGAGTTCGCCGGTGGAGATCTCCGGCACGACCCGATCCGCCGAAAAGGTATCCCCGAGCCGGATATCCGTTATCCTATCATAGAAAGAGGGGATCGTCGTAAAGTCGTATCCGAGTTCAGAGAGGCGGGTGGTGTACTCGATGACGCCTGATTCACCGATGATGTAGAGATCAAACCCCTCCCCGAGCTCCTCGCGGACGCGGGAGAGGTTCATGGCGGCGGGATCTCTTCCCGCCCGCTCATATTCAGCGAGAAACGGTTCAAATCCCTCCTGCATC
>JAAZIF010000376.1 GCA_012510335.1 Methanomicrobiales archaeon
ATTACAAGATGGTAAAACAAAATTAATACCTTTTAATTATAAAAATGAATTGAAAGATACATGGAAAGTGGAAAGTTCTATGAGCATTGGACTTTATTACAATAAAAATGAAGACTTGAAATTAGTAACAGCCTACCATGAACCTTCAATGGGACCATTAAGAGGTGTGATAAGAGAATGGAAATTAGGAGACGAGTCTTTAATTCTTGAAAGAACGTTTGGGAATATTGTTGAATAGGAAAAACAATGCTTTCTATATAGCAATATTATATAATCCAGCATATAACATAATTCTTTATGTTTATGGAAAAAAGTCCTTAC
Source organism: Methanomicrobiales archaeon (assembly GCA_012510335.1). Taxonomy (GTDB): domain Archaea; phylum Halobacteriota; class Methanomicrobia; order Methanomicrobiales; family Methanoculleaceae; genus Methanoculleus. The sequence goes on from JAAZIF010000376.1 coordinate 322, forward strand.
ACAAATATTACTTCCCCATTTATTAAAAAGAAACTGATTAAAACCAGTTGGTCTAACCATATATACATTGATTCTTTAATTTCTTTAGAGAAGTTTATTAAGAAATCTCCTAGATCATCTGCCAGCTCAATCCTCTTTCATATGTTAAAGAATAAATATAGAGAAGAATTCTTAACTTTATGCAAAGAGTATTCAATTGAGAGATATAAGAAAGAACTAGGAAATATTAAGAAGAAAGAGAGGGAAGTAATTAGTCAAGGTAAAAGGTTAAAAGAGAGAGAAGAAAATTTAAAAAATAGTTGGACAAGGGCAGGAGGTTTAGAATAATGGAAGAATCAAGAAATGTAAGGAAATTTAAATCAGATTACAATGAGTTAGATAGGTTTTTTACTCAAGAAGTTAACGGTCCGGAAGGGCATTTTTATGAGAATATGCTTAAATTCCTAAGATTAAATCCAAGATATCAGCATTTTAAAAATGATATCGACTATATTAATGAAGTAAGAAAGATAGTAACTCACAAAGAGAATATGGAGGGAGTTCCTGTTATACCAACAGATGCGTTATGTAACAAATTAGAATATACCCTCAAACAGATTAAAAATCCCCCTAAATGGAGTTCAATTGCAATTCCTGCAAATCAAATATATAGCTGTACTGAAGAGGATTCGATTTCCGATGTTGTTAAAGAAATGGCGAATAATACATACACACATGTTCCTGTAGTTAAAGATGGTTTATTTGAATGGTTATTATCTGAAAGTGTATTTGTTCAATGGTTAAGCGAGATCATTGAAAAAGAAGAAATAATTACTGAGGCAACTTCTGTTTCTCAACTTAGAAAGTATGCAAAGAATACAAATGATGCCTACGAATTTCTTTCGAGGGATACAGACATTTATACAATTAAAGAAAAATTTGAGAATGCAATAAAAGAGAAAAGAAATGGTATCTCAAAAAGATTAGGGGTAATATTTATTACTAATAGTGGAAGAGAAAGTGAAAAGATTCTTGGACTAATAACTGCATGGGATGTAGGTAAGATAAGTTTATATTAATTTGTTATTTCTCTTTTAATGGATAACCATTCATAAAAATGTTTAAGATAATAATTAAGTTCATTTATTAAAAGTATGGGTAAATACTCGGATGTAGAAGAAAAATACATTATAAAACCAATGAGAAAGGTAATCGAGGAGTTAGAGAATTCAGAAAAAAGGAAGTGGTTTCGTAAAAGGACAAACACACCCCCGCTAACTATCAAAGAAAAAGAGGCAATGATAGATGGTATGGTAAGAAAGATGAAGGGAAAAACACCACTGACTAAAAAAGAGAAAGAGGAGGAGGAAATGGCAAGGAATTTAAAAAAGAGAGTAGATTACGAATGGGAGGGAGAGCAAAAAAGGAGAGAGAATAAATATATAGAAGAAGAATACCTTATAAAACCGATGAGAGAAGCAATCGAGGAGTTAGAGAATTCGGAAAAAACACGATGGTTTAATAAAATGACAAACATAAAACCACTAACTAGCGAAGAGAAAGAGGCAATTATAGATAATGTGGTAAGAAAGTTAAAGAGAGCACCTAAAACAAAAGAAGAGATTAGTGCGGCACTAGCTATTGAGGAAATGGAGTACGAGGAAGTGATTGAGGATTTAAAGAAGTTTGTATGTGAGGAATGGGAGATGGCACAAAAAAAGAGGGTAGAAG
>JAAZIF010000014.1 GCA_012510335.1 Methanomicrobiales archaeon
CGTCTCACGGCGATGGAGAAGATCCGCCTGATCCTCGACGATGTCATGGAAGGGAACATAGTCGTCCTTGAGAAGGGTCTTGCGCCTGATGAGCAGAGCAAGCTCATCGAGATCACGATGCGCGAGATCACGCCTGACGGATTCTCGGGTATAGAGATGGAGACGTATCCCGTCAGGGATGCCCCGGAAGGCTTTCTGGCGAGGCTTTTTGGCGGGAAGCGCACCGAGGCGCGGTTGACCGTGATCGGGCCGGCCAACCAGCTCAAGATGATAAGGAAAGAGAAGGATTTCATCAGCGCATGGATCTCCTCCCGGTGAATTGGCCATCAGGTGGTATGGATGCCTCACAAGTGTACGCAATGTGGAAGGGAGTTTGAAGACGGGTCGACGACGATACTGAAGGGGTGCCCGAGTTGCGGCGGAAAGAAATTTCTTTACATCCGTGAGGCCGAGCGGCACGATGACGTGCTGAAAGAGAAATCGATCGAGGAGATCGTCCGGGATACCGGGGAGGAGATACTTGAGATCCAGGATGAGGAGGAGAAGGATGAGATCGAGGTCTTTGAGCGGATCGAGAGTATCCGCATCATTGCCCCTGGTTTGTATGAGCTGAATATCGATAAACTGGCTAAATCTGACGAGGTCGTTGTCGGGCTGGAGAAGGAGGGTAGATACATGGTGGATATCCTCTCCATGGCCCGGAAGAAGAAGTAAACCCTTTCGTGTGAACCGGCCGGAGGATACCCCCTCCATGGCCCGGGAAAAATAAACCCTCTTATATCGGTTGCCTGGTGGAGCTGGGCCGTATTCTGCCTTTTTGCAGGTGCCGGCAATAAGTTTTATATGTTTTCATAGCTTCTTCTCTGGTAGAACAGAACCCGACACTCATAGGCGCATGTCGGGCAATGGTTTCTTTGTATGAGAGCATGAGTGATCTCATGAATCCTGTGTGCCGGCAGATCAACCCACGGTTGATCTCGTGCGACCTCCCCCGACTGCTTCTGACCGTAATCTCACAGTGGGGAGTGTCTGCGGAGAATACATCATGAATCCGACGTATATATCATCACTTGATAAGGTTGCCGGGATCACCCCGGAGGGGCGTTCTGATATCGAACAGGTAACAGATCTTTTTGCATTCCGATCGAATGACTATTATCTCTCTCTGATAGACTGGGACGACCCGGAGGATCCCATAAAGAGGCTGATCGTACCGACAGCGGAGGAGCTTGAGCCCTGGGGGCGCCTTGATCCCTCGTCAGAGCATCTCTATACCCCGGCGCCGGGGATGCAGCATAAGTACCGGGAGACGGCCCTGCTGCTGGTGAGCGATCAATGCGGCGGCTTATGCCGCTACTGTTTCCGGAAACGCCTCTTCATCACCGATGCCCGTGAGGTGAATAAGGATATATCGGGGGCGCTTGCCTACATACGGGATCACCCGGAGATCACGAACGTCCTGCTGACCGGGGGCGATCCCCTTATACTCGGTACCGATCGCCTGCGGGAGATCCTCGCCCGGCTCCGGGAGATCGAGCATGTCCGGATCATCAGGATCGGGTCGAAGATGCCGGCATACAACCCCTACCGGATCATAAACGATCCCGATCTGCTCGATGCGATCAGGGAGTACAGCCTCGGCGAGAAGAGCATCTACATCATGGCCCAGTTCAGCCATCCCCGGGAGCTGACCGGCGTTGCGTGCCGGGGGGTGGCTCTCCTGCAGGATGCGGGGGCGGTTATAATGAACCAGACGCCCCTGATCCGGGGCATAAACGATGATCCGGCGACCTTATCGAGGCTTCTCGGGCGCCTCTCGTTCATCGGTGTCAACCCCTACTATGTCTTCCAGTGCCGGCCCACGATCGGGAACCGGCCGTTTGCTGTGCCTGTGGAGGAGTCATACCAGATATTCGAGCGGGCGCGGGCGACCTGTTCGGGACTCTCGAAGCAGGCGCGGTTTGTTATGTCCCATGCCACCGGGAAGATCGAGGTGGTGGGGATGACGAGTGGCTTTACGTTCTTCAAGTACAACCAGGCGGCCGATCCGGATGATATCGGGCGGTTCATGGTCTACCGGAGCAACCCGGAGGCTTACTGGTTTGATGACTATACGGATCTCGTGGATGAGTGGGGGCTCTGGGGGAGCGATCTCCTCGCGGATAGTGGTATAGCCGACGAGAGCGCGAGCGTTTTATAGGGGGTTTTTCTCCGGGGAGCAAAGGGCCGCACCGACCCCGGTCCCCCTCACCTGCGGCAGGGGGGTTTTGAGGCCACTCGTCAGATATCCTTTATGATCTGCCGGTCCTCGACGCGATCCAGCACCTCGAGGAATCGCTTCTTTCTCGCGTGTTTGCGCCGCAGTTCATCGCGATACTCCTCCCACTCCGGGGGTGGCATGTGGGACTGGAGTTTCCTGAGGTACTGCAGGGAGACTTCATACGACTGCGGGCGGACCTCATTGATTAGCCTCTCCGCTCTCTTCTTCCAGATGGCGAACGCCCGCTCCGGGTACGCGCCGGCGACTGCATCGGCGATCCGATCCTCAAGGTTATGTTTCAGGTAGCGGGCTACCCCGCCTTCCTCCCACCGGTCATACCAGCGGAGGACTTCATCAGGTCTCTCCTCCGCGATGGCGATCTCGATGAGCGTCTCGGTGATTGGGGCGGTGGTCTCCCGGGGTTGCGGCCGGACTTTTATGCCTGTATCGGGGAGCACCCCGGGGATCACGCTGTCTCCTGCCGGCGGTCTCTTCCCGGTGATCAGGTAGTGCATCGCGGCACCCCTGACCTCATCCCGGACGCCGGCGTGGATTGATGC
>JAAZIF010000185.1 GCA_012510335.1 Methanomicrobiales archaeon
ACGTTTGCCGTCCGTTCGCCCTTCGGGAAGACCCAGAGGTAGCCCTCGGGCGCGACGTCATTACCGAGGTAGAAGTCGGTGGAGGTCGGGTCGATATCGATATCGGTGAGGAGGTACTGGGCGCAGCTCATCATATCCCGGAGGGGGACGGTTGTATCAAGCCCCGCCCGGCGGGCGAACCGCGCTTCTGTGCCATCGGCGGCGAGAACCACGTCTGCCATGATATCAGCGGGCGAGCCGGAGGAGATCACCTTCGCGCCCCGGACAGCACCATCCTCCATGATCGGCGCGACCGCCCGGGTCTTGACGAAGACATCCGCCCCGGCCCCGGCAGCCTGCCAGACGAGCTCCCGGTCAAAGATCTTCCGGTCGAGGATGTAGCCGACCGCGTTCCCGGGTTTATCCTGGTCGAGGTGGACGGCGGTGCCGTTAGGCGCTATGAGCCGGGCCCGCTCGATATCGGCTGATATCCAGCGTGGATCGGGCCTGGTGAACTCAAGGAGGCACTCTTTGCCGATCCCCTCCGCGCACCGGACGGGCGTCCCGATAGCAGAGCGCTTCTCGATGAGGCAGACGGTGTTTCCTGCCTCAGCCGCCGTCCTCGCTGCAATGGCGCCGGCGGGCCCGCCACCGACGACGAGCATATCGTATTTATTCTTCATGCATGACCTCCAGCGCCCCGAGCGGGCATGCCCGTGCGCAGATGCCGCAGGCGATGCACTCTCCCTCCAGGCTGAGATAGGCATCGATCAGCTCAAGCGCATCTTCAGGGCAGACTGCGACGCATGTGCCGCAGTATCCACACTTGTCTCGGTTAATCCTGAGCATTGTGATCATGTTGTCGTTGTCATCGCAAAAACATTTATGCATCTCGCTCGAGTTGCAGCACTATATCCTCTGCCGGAGAGGAAAATAGGGGGATACATCTCCTGAGCGGCACGCTTCCCCGGGTGCCGGGTGCGTCAATCGCTCATGGGTCATTTTATAGGGGCCGGCACAAATTAGTCAGGTAACCGTGGATCCTATGGGGCTGAAAGGTGGACCTACACAGGATGAGGTCATGGCAGTCTCGCTCTCAAAACTCGGCATCCGCCCGGGCGACCGGATGGTTGATGTCGGGTGCGGGACCGGAAAGGTCGCGATCGCGGCATCCCGGGTGGCAGGGTGTGTCTACGCGATCGACCGGAGGCCTGAGGCGATCGCTTATGCCCGGAGGGAGGCGGCGACCGCCGGCGCCGGGAACATCGAGTTCTTCGAGGGCGATGCGGTGGATATACTCAGCCGTATCGACCGGCTCGATGCCGCCTTCGTCGGTGGATCTCGCGGGCTCTCCGATCTGCTCGACCTCCTCGCCGCACGGGTGCGGGGGAGGATCGTCGTCAACGCTGTCATGATCGGGACGCTCCATGAGGCTATACGGAGCATGCAGCGCCTCGGCATATTTGAGGAGGCCGTCCACCTGCAGGTCTCCCGGACGAACTCCATCGCCGACGGGGTGATGTTCAGGCCCTTAAATCCGGTCTACATAATCGTCGGGGGTGCCGGGTGCTCGTAGGGGTGGGGCTCGGGCCCGGCGATCCGGAGCTCCTGACCCTGCGGGCGGTACGGCTCCTCCGCGAGGCCACGGCGGTCTTTGTCCCGGGGAACCTCGCCTATGAACTGGTGCGGCCCTACCGGCCGGATGCCGGCATACTCGATTTTCCCATGACAAGTGACGAGGACTACATCCGTGAGTGCCTCAGGGATAACGCCGATGTCATAGCCCCGCTGGCAGAGGAGGGGCTCGTGGTATTCGGGATAATCGGGGATCCGAACTTCTACTCGACCTTCTCCCGACTCTGCGAGATCATAGGTGAACACCACCCGGGTATCACGTTCGCGACCGAGCCCGGGATCAGTTCAATCACGGCGTTTGCATCGGTGGCAAACGTCCCCGTGGCGGGCGGGTTCTTCGTCTCTGATGGGAGCGATCCCGGGTCACGGATCGTCATGAAGGTCCGGAAGCCCGCGGCTCTCGCGGCCGAGCTCCGGACGGAGGGATACTCCGAGTTTGTCCTCGTGGAGCGTATGTATATGCCTGAACAGAAGGTCTACCGGGGAGA
>JAAZIF010000186.1 GCA_012510335.1 Methanomicrobiales archaeon
CTCTCCCCGCCCCACCATCCCGAGTGAGGGTGTGGGCTTGATCTGCGTCTTGAACTCGTCGCTCTCGTTGTAGAGCGATACATTGCCGCCGACGACCGGGATTGCCATCCTCCGCGCCGCATCACCGAGGCCGAGGACGCACTGCTCGAGCTGCCAGGAGATCTCCGGGTGTTCGGGGCTTGCGAAGTTGAGGCAGTTGACCAGGCAGAGGGGATCGGCGCCGAGGCAGGCGAGGTTGCCTGCGTTCTCTATGACGGCGTTTACTGTTCCCTCGAAGGGCTTTAAGTAGATGTGCCGGGGGTTGCACCCGCAGGAGAGGACGAGCGCCTTATCCTCAAGGCGGAGCACGGCGGCATCCCCCCTGACCGAGACCGTCCGGGACTGAACATCCCGGTCGTACTGCTCATAGACCCAATCCTTGCGCGCCACATCCGGGTGAGAGAGCACAGCGAGCGCGAGATCCTTTACATTCTCTTCCGGGCGGGAGAACGGCGTCTCTGCAGAGTAAGGTTCTCTGTCCCGGATTGAGAGCGGCGCTCCCCCGACGAGCAGATCGATAGGGAGATCGGCAACGACCTCGCCGTGGAACTTCACGATGTAGCGGGGCCCGGCTATCACCTCACCGACATCGCTCCAGTCGAGACCGTACTTCTCTGCGATCCCGCCCATCAGCGCGACATCCCCGCTCGCCACCTCGATCAGCATCCGCTCCTGGGACTCGGCGAGCATGATCTCGCGGGGCACCATCCCGGCCTCTTTTGTGTGAACCCTGTCCGCGTGGATGACCGCCCCGAACGTGCTCGCCATCTCGCTCGACGCCCCGGCAAGTCCCGCAGCCCCGAGGTCGCGGCAGGAGAGGATTTTTCCGGTCTCTGCCATCTCAAGGATGGCGTCGATGAGGAGCCCCTCGGTCTCGGGGTCGCCGGAAACAGTAGTATCCTGCCGCCCCTCCGCCTCCGCGAGATCCCGGGAGGCAAACGAGGCCCCGCCGAGGCCTTCGCGGCCGGTTGCAGCGCCGATCAGAACCAGGTGGCTCCCGGGCTGTTTCACCCGCGCGGTTATGTAGCGGTCGGGATCCACGATGCCGACGCAGACGACGTTCACGAGTGGGTTTCCCGAGTACGAGTGGTCAAAGACGAGTTCACCCCTGACGACCGGCACACCGATGGTGCCGCCGTAATCCCTGATGCCGGCGACGATCTGCTCGAAGAGGTAGCGGTTCTTCTCCTGGTCGGGGGTACCGAGGTAGAGTGGATCCATCAGGGCGATCGGGCGGGCACCCATGGAGAGGATATCCCGGACGATACCGCCGACACCTGTGGCGGCACCGCTATAGGGGTCCACGTAACTCGGGTGGTTGTGGCTCTCCATACCGATGGCGAGGGCACAGGTGCCGCTGAACCGTACGATCGCGGCATCATCCCCCGGGCCGATCAGCACATCGCTCCCCTCTGTCGGTAGCGTCCGGAGAAGGGATTTTGTGGATCGGTAACTGCAGTGTTCGCTCCAGAGATTTTCAAAGCAGGCGGCCTCGACATCGGTCAGGCCGCGGCCGAGGGTTTTTTGCAGCAATGCAAGATCCTGAGCCGATAACATACTGTAAATCTGGTGGGCTGCCGATCTAGATAAGCATGCGCGCAGCCAGGGAATCGAGGTAACCAATTTTTGATGTCGCGCAACCTATAGCTGAAGCATGACCCGGTCATATGAAGACCTTCTCAAGAAGGCATATACCAATATAACGGAGCCGACGGAGGCCGAGGAGAGGTTCATTGTTCCCACAGCCCGTGTATTCATAGAGGGAAAGACAACGGTTCTTGAGAACTTCGCTGATATCGCAAGCACCCTCAGGCGCGACCAGGACCACCTGATGAAGCACCTACTCGGTGAACTCGGCACCGCCGGAAAGATCGAGGGGGCGCGGGCAGTCTTCTCCGGGAAGTTTGAACAGGAGCAGATCAGCTCGATCATCAGGAGCTACGTCGAGGATTATGTTATCTGCTCGGAATGTGGAAAACCCGATACCCGCCTGGTCAAGACAGACAGGATCCTGATGCTCCGCTGCGATGCCTGCGGCGGCCACCGGCCGGTTCGAAAGCGGAGAGCGACCGTGGATCCCTCTGCAGCCTCAAAGCCGACTGAAGGTGCCATCATGGATGTGACACCGCAGTTTCTCTCGAAGCGCGGCGATGGCGTGGTGAAGATCGACCGCTACACGATGTACGTTGCGAATGCAAAACCGGGCCAGACAGTGAAGATCAGGATCACCCGGATCGCCGGGACGATCATCTTCACCGAACGCGTTGATTGAAGAAAGAGATCAGTCTTTCCTGATCTCCACCCAGAACCCCGCCTCTTCTTCCCGTATCCGGGAGCTGACGACACCGCTTGCCGCGAGCTCGCGGCGGAGTATGTCGGGGGCCACCTTCCCGCTCCTCCGTGCGAAGTCGCGATCCCAGTCCGGGTTCTGCTGCCGCATCCTGGCAAAGATCTCGTCCCGGAGCGCGGCAGTCCCGAAACTGCCGCCGGCGAACGCGGCACCGCCTGGCCGGAGGACACGTTCGATCTCGCGGAACGCCTGCACCCGGTCTTCCCAGAAGGCGATCGAGCCCCGGCTGACGATGAGCGATGCGGCCCCGTCCCTGACAGGCATGCAGTGGACGTCGCCGATGACCGGGGTCACCCGCCCGGCGGTTGTATCCTGCGCGATCCGGGCCATTGCCGGCTCGGAGTCAAGCGCTATGATGTTGAGATCGCTCCTCTCCACAAGCGCGGCCGATAGGAGGCCGGGGCCGCTCCCGAGATCCAGGCAGAGCCCGTCTCGAATCCCGGACCACGCGAGAATCTGCTCCGCGATGACAGGGTAGATGGGAGCAAAGACTTCGCGGGCGATCCGGGTGAAACCTTCAGCGCCCTTCTTCGTCATGCGGTCTTGAGGGCTTCCATCTGCTGGAGGAGTTCGCCGGCGTGGCCGGAGAGCCGTTTTGCCGCGTCTGTTATAGCAAGAAGAGGAGAGCGGCCACCGATTGTGGTGACGACCAGTTCTGGGTCAGAGAACTGAAACGCCTGCCGATGCTGCGCCACATCCACCCCGGGATCGTTGAGAAGCTCGACGGCGAGTGCGTTTATGTAGGTCTTGCCTTCGCCTTCAAAGAGGATCCGGGCTTTATCGTCAGTTAACTCCAGGAGTTTGATCTTCATGGGCATATGCACCGTACGTTTGGTCCAGGGAGGGGTATATAGGTATGGGTGGGGATCAGGAGCGATATGGCCAATATCTCATGATCCGGTGGGCCCTGAAAATCTTTGGAAAAGTATATATCCAGACGAATGATATCAGGTTACCGTATGCCCATACGGGAGAAGATCCTGACGACCCTGCTCATTCTATCGCTCGTCGTGAACATCTTCCTCCTGGCCGCTGTCCTCGATCCTCCAGAGGATCTAAAAAGCCCACTCTCCCGATCTCAGTGTGACGACGTAGGCCCGGCCACGATCCCATCCCCCCTCCCACCGGAGAGGGTTGTGGAGTCTGGAGGCGCGGCGTCGATGCAGGCGCCGGTTATCCTCCAGAGGATCGAGGCCGGTCGTGGTGGTCCTTTCGCCCGGGACAGGGTTACCGAGGAGGGCGCAATGGTGAGCATCGCGGTCGAGGTCGTGCCCGGGCGGGGCCGGGTGCTCGTCCAGACAACACCCCTGATGGGAGTGGTCTTCCAGGATGCAGCGAACCAGGCGGTCGTTGCCGCGCAGAACCACTCCTGCGCAAACCTCACCGCGAGCGACATCATATTCAGCATCCATGGGCCGGAAGAGGTCTTAGAGGTAGACGGCCCCAGTGCGGGAGCGCTGATGGCCACGCTCCTCCTCTCGGTGCTTGAAGGTTTTTCGCTCGACGAGAACGTGACCGTGACGGGAACGATCGATGAGAACGGCCTGATCGGTCCTGTCGGCGGGATCCTCGTTAAGGCCGAGGCCGCCGCAGCGAGCGGAAAGACTCTCCTCATCCTCTCCACCGGGAACAACCGGGTATTTGAGTATCGCGAGGAGGTTCGAACTCTCGGCGGGCTGAGCATGGTACGGCAGCAGGTTGTTGCCGTGGACGCAAAAGAATACATCGAGGAGAACTACGGCATCAGTGTGGAGTACGTGGATTCCATAGCCGGTCTGATCGCCGATCTCCGCCTGCACCAGACCCCATCAGCCCCGCATCCGGCAGAGATCCCGCATAGCGCGGATAACGTAGAGGGTCTCGCCCCCGATCGCCTCCGTATCGACGATGAACGAGACAAAACCCTGGCCAGCGAAGAGTTCCCGCACCGCATCTGGATCGGTCAGGGATGAGACGAGCAGCAGAATCCGCCCGAGATCCGGGAGCACCCGGCCGGCTTCGGCGACGAACCGCTCGATCACCACCCTCCCCGTAGGCCCGCCATCAAGGGCATACTCAAGCCAGTCATCCATACGCTCTGCAGGGAGCGTTGGCAGGTAAGGGGGGTTAAAGAGGATGAGGTCAAAGGGGCCCGAGAGTCCCCTGATGAGATCGGTCCGGACCGCATCAACGCCGCGGGCACGGGCCGTGGCCACCGCATGGGGGTTGATATCGGTCGCGACCACACTCGCCGCCAGGCCCATGACCCCTTCCGCGACATACCCGCTCCCGGTCCCGACCTCCAGCACCCGGTCGGTCGGTCGGACCTCCCGGAGCGCCGCCCGAAGAAGAAGATCCGAATCCTCGGCAGGAGAATAGACCTGTTCTGGAGTCACATCACCCTCTTGCCTTCAGCTCCAGGCACCCGCTCATCCGGTTCGCTATCAGTGCAAACTCCTCAAGCGTAAGGTTCTCAGGCCGCCGCTGCAGGAGATCGGCGGGCAGACCTGCGATCGTCTGCTCGATCGCCTCTGGTGCAAAAGAGTCCCTGCCGCTCCGGAGCGCCTTCCTGACAGTCTTCCTCCGGTATGAGAAGAGCACCCTGACCACGTCTGCGTAGACCCTCCCGTCCGTGAGTGGATACGGTGGCTCGTGCGGCGTGATCCTGACCACCCAGGAGCGGACCCGGGGTTTCGGGCTGAACGAGTTCGGTGAGAGTTCAAGCAGCGGTTTTACCGAGGCGTAGGTCTGCACCATCACCGAGAGCCGCCCGACACCGGGCTTTCCCGGCTGCGCTATCATCCGCCGTGCAAACTCCTTCTGGTACATCAGGATCGCGACCTCAAACCCGGACTCGAGCAGCCTGAACGTGATCTTTGAGGAGGCAGAGTAGGGGAGGTTTGCTACGGCGATATCAAACGGCGGGAAGTCGACCTTTGTCGCGTCACCCGGGAGAACCTGGAGGCGCTCTTCTGCGATCTCGTCGGCCAGCAGGATCTCAAGTTCATCCACAAGAACCGGATCGATCTCTATAGCAACGACCTTCGCACCCCGTTCGAGGAGGGCGCGGGTGAGAACCCCCTCACCTGGTCCGATCTCAAGCACCCTCCGACCGGAGACATCAACAAAATTGGCAATCTTCTCGACGGCCTTCTGGTCGACGAGAAAATGCTGATCCCTTGGAACACTCATCTCGATGTGAATATATGGTATTTCTCGTCAGGATCCTTGATCTCGCGCAGGATCCGGCTTATGATCATGCGTTCCGGGTGCGGCATCGACTTGATCCTTCCAGATATATCCTCAAAACTCTCAAAAGGCTTCTTCTCCCGCTGTTCGATCACTTCCCACATCAGCTTCTTTCCGATGCCGGGGAGCAGGCGTAGCATATGGAGCTTCGGCGTGATAGAGAGAGACTTATTGAAGAAGTCGACGAACCGGGGCTCGTTCTCACGGACGATCTGCTCGACCACAAACGGGAGTTCCAGCCTTGCCGTTGCCGTCAGGTCGTCGTAGCTCACCCGCCGCTTGACACGCTCGATCCTGTCCCGCTCCCCATCACCGATGTAGACGCGGTCATGGATCTGGATGTCGGCACCCGCCTTAGGAACCAGCTCAAGCAGCTTGAACTGATCAATCCCGACGGCGAGGGCGATCGGCTCCCGCTTATAAACCGGACGCGGATCATTCGCATACCCCATGGGGAGCAGATCGATGATCACCGCGTTCTCCTCTTTCTTCTCGGTCTTCATCATATCACAGCGCTGAGACCCCCGGTCTTAACCGGGGAGGAAGCGCATCCTTCAAGAGTTTTTGTTGTCTA
>JAAZIF010000187.1 GCA_012510335.1 Methanomicrobiales archaeon
CGATATCGACCAGCTCGCCGATACCGATGAGATCACGCGCATGGTCGAGGAGTCACAGAAGACCGGTGTCATATACGTCGGCGGGGGTGTGCCGAAGAACTTCATCCAGCAGACCCAGGTCATCGCCTCGATCCACGAGCAACACCTCGGCGGGCATGCCTACGCCATCCAGTACACCACCGACGCCCCCCACTGGGGCGGGCTCTCGGGATGCACGTTTGAGGAGGCGATCAGCTGGGGCAAGGAGGCGCCGGAGTCACTGCGTGTCCAGTGCTTCTGCGACGCCACTATAGCCCTCCCGATCGTCGCGTCGGCACTCATAGGGAGCGGCGTCGAGCGGGGCTGACCGGGAATCCCCGCACCGCAATCCTTATTATGACATCGCACTAAAATTAGTAAGCACAAGTCATAGAATACTGTGTCTGGAGCAGCACCAACGGTGTTGCGAGTATCGTAAGATGCGAAATTCTATGTTGAGGTAGCCAAGCCTGGTATGGCGCAGGTTTGCTAAACCTGTGTCCTTCGGGACTCGAGGGTTCAAATCCCTCCCTCAGCGCTTTCACCGACAGCGTCGATGATGAGGCGATCACATGGATGATGAAGAGATAAAATACTTTGTTCGGATCAGGAACACTGATCTCGACGGCACGAAGGCTGTGCAGATTGCACTGACCGGCATCAAGGGTGTTGGTTCGCATACGTCCCGCACCATCGCCAAACTTGCCGGCGTGGATCCGCACGCCGTAATGGGTAAGCTGGATGATGAATCGGTCGAGCGGATCGCAGGCGTCGTCGACACATACACCGAACAGGTGCCTGACTGGATGGTAAACCGCCCGAAGGACATCTACACCGGAGAGGCGCGCCACCTTCTCGGGACCGACCTCACCCTGATGAATAACGACGACGTCAACCGCATGCGCAAGATGCGCAGCTACCGCGGCATCAGGCATGAGACCGGACAGAAGGTCCGCGGTCAGCGCACCAAGGCCACCGGAAGAACGGGCGCTATAGTCGGCGTCAGCAGGAAGAAAGGATAGACGGTGATTGAATGGGATATCCCGGAAAGAACCATAAACAGTATGCGACGCCCAAACGGCGGTTTGAGAAGACCCGGCTCGAGGACGAAAAGAGGCTCATCATCGATTACGGTCTCCGGAACAAGCGTGAGGTCTGGAAGGCCCAGAGTGTCCTTCGGAAATACCGGACTGCCGCCCGCGAACTGGTGGCGCTGCGGTCGTCGGGCATCAACCTTGAGGAGTATGAGAAGAAGAGGGGTCAGCTTGTCAATCACCTTCACCGCTACGGCCTCGTAGGTGAAGATGCTGACCTCGGCGACATACTCGCCCTGAAGGTCGAACAGCAGCTCGATCGCCGTCTCCAGACGCTGGTCCACAGGAAGGGGCTCGCACGCTCCCCGAAGCAGGCCCGCCAGTTCATCACCCACGGGCATATAGCGATCTCGGGCCGCCGGGTAACCGTGCCGGGTTACCGGGTCGAGAGGGGCGAGGAGTCGGAGATCACCTACTATGGCCCCTCCCCGTTCACAAACAGCGTTCACCCTGAGAGAGCCAGGATCGCCCGTGCAGGGGTGAGGTAACACCATGGCGGATGAAAAATGGGGCATCGCACACATATATGCCTCTTTTAACAACACCATCATCACCATCACCGACCTCTCGGGGGCCGAGACGGTGACCAAGAGCAGCGGCGGCATGGTCGTGAAGCAGGACCGAAACGAGAGCTCACCCTACGCGGCCATGCAGATGGCGACCCAGGTCGCACAGAACGCGCGCGACAAGGGCATCACCGGTGTCCACGTGAGGGTGCGCGCACCCGGCCGGGGAAAACAGCGGAGCCCCGGTCCAGGAGCCCAGGCAGCGATCCGTGCCCTTGCCCGTGCGGGGATGAGGATCGGCCGCATCGAGGATGTCACCCCGGTGCCCCACGACAACATCCGCGGCAAGGGCGGCCGGAGAGGAAGGAGAGTGTAATGGAGATTGCGTTTTCTCGACTGAGCGAGAGGGTCGCCAGATTCACCATAAACGGTGTATCCACATCGTTTGCCAATATGCTCCGGCGGGCGATGATCAGTGAGGTGCCTACGCTCGCCATCGATGACGTCTTGATCTACGACAACACAAGCGTCCTCTTTGATGAGATGCTGGCGCACCGGCTGGGGCTCATACCCCTTCGGACCAACCTGGATCACTACAGGTCGCGCGCAGAATGCACCTGTGAAGGCGCAGGGTGCCCGATCTGCACCGCCACCTACACGCTCTCCGTCGAGGGACCGAGGACGGTCCGCTCAAGCGATCTGATACCCCAGGATCCCGATACCACACCGGCAGAAGCGGATATCCCCATCATCGAACTTGAGGAAGACCAGAAGATCGTGCTTGAGGCGCACGCCATCGTCGGCACCGGAAAGGAGCATGCCAAGTGGCAGGCAACAACCGCCTGCGGCTACAAGAACTACCCGGTGATCAGGGTCGATGAGAAGTGCGATGGATGTGGCATGTGCATCGACGAGTGCCCGCGTGACGTGCTTGAGTCCGGGAACGGAAAGATTCGGGTTATAGGGGGGCGGCAGGAACTCTGCTCCCTCTGCAGGCTCTGCGAGCGGGCATGTCTTGCCGGCGGCATCGGCACTGAACCGGCCATCCATATCGATGCTGATGAGAACCGATTTATCTTTATGGTGGAGAGCGACGGATCGATGCCGGTTCTGGAGATCATCGAGAGAGCGCTGCAGTATATCCGGAAAACATCTGATGACCTGGTAGATGTGATGAAAGAGATTACGGGAGAGGGGACTGTATGAAGAAGACAACCACGAATAAGACAAACCCCCGGCTGGCTGCCCTCATCGTGTCGCTAAAAGATGCGTCGCGCGTGCATGAGGCGAAGATCTGGCGCGAGATCGCAAAGAGACTGGATGCGCCCCGGAAGAACCACGCCGAGGTGAACCTCAGCAAGATCGACCGCTACGCGAGCGAAGGCGAGACGATCCTGGTGCCGGGCAAGGTGCTTGGAAGCGGTGCGGTCAGCCTGCCGGTTAAAGTCGCTGCGCTCGACTTCTCAGAGACAGCGATGAGCAAGATCACCGGTGCAAACGGGACATGCATGACCATCGAAGACCTCGTTCGGGACAACCCGAAGGGGAGCAGGGTTCGGATCCTCAGGTGAGATGAATGGTTACGGTTATCGATGCAGATGGATTGCTGCTCGGGAGAATGGCCAGCGTCGTCGCAGGGCGCGCGCTCGCCGGTGAGGAGATCGCCATCGTGAACGCGGAGAAGGCAATCGTCTCCGGAAACCGGGCATACGTGCTCGCTGCCTACTACAAGAAACGCAACCGCGGATCCCGCGAAGGGGGGCCGTTCTACCCGCGCCGACCCGATCATATCGTCAAGCGCACCATCCGCGGTATGCTCCCATACAGGCGCGAGCGTGGTGACGCCGCGTTCAAGCGGGTCAGGGTCTATGTTGGCGTTCCGGCCGAGTTCTCCGCGATAGAGAGAGAGTCTCCCGTGGTGGCGCATATCGACCGGTTAAGCAGCCCGAGGTACGTAACGGTTGGAGCGATCAGCACCAATCTCGGAGCAAAATACTGAATCTGGGTGGTGGAATGGCAAAGATTATCAATACAAGCGGTAAGAGAAAGACAGCAATCGCCCGGGCGACCCTGAAGCCCGGCAACGGTCGGATCCGCATCAACTCCGTGCCCCTGGAGGTCTACGGGACAGAACTGATGCGCATGAAGATCGCTGAACCCCTGCTGCTGATCCCGGAGGCACTCAATGGTGTCGATGCAGCGATCGATGTCTCAGGTGGCGGCGCAATGGGCCAGGCCGAGGCAGTCCGGACAGCGCTGGCGCGCGGCATTGTGGAGTGGCACAACGATCCGCACATTAAAGATGCCTTCCTGGCATACGACCGCACCCTGCTCGTGAACGACTCACGGCAGAAGGAGTCCAAGAAGCCTCACGGTCCAGGTGCCCGGGCGAGGTACCAGAAATCCTACCGGTGAGGGGAGAAGAGATATAAAGATAGCAGGTGCATTATTGTGATACCCGTACGATGTTTTACATGCGGTAAGGTCATATCTCCAGCCTGGAAGGAATTTTGCGAGCGGCGGGATGCCGGCGAGGATCCAAACCGGATCCTCGACGATCTCGGTCTGGAGCGCTACTGCTGCAGGCGGATGCTGCTGACGCACAAAGAAATAGTGGAGGATCTGAATCCGTACCAGTGAGGGGTCGTGGGGTAGCCTGGACTATCCTATGGCGTTCGGGATGCTGTGACCTGAGTTCGAATCTCAGCGACCCCATTTTATTATCAAAGATTTTGAGGTTGCACGATGGAATCTTATACCCGATACGAACGAGCGCGGATCGTAGGGGCTCGTGCTCTGCAGATATCGATGGGTGCGCCGGTTTTGGTTAAAACGACAGATACAGAGCCGCTCGAGATCGCACTGGAAGAGTTTGATCAGGGCGTGATCCCTATAACGGTGAAGAGAAAGTAGTGATCTGATGACGACCATTGAAGACATTATCTTAAGGACGATCCTGGATAGCCGGGGAAACGAGACCGTCGAAGCCGAGCTCCGTACACCCCGGGGCTTCGGCCGGGCTGCTGCACCGAGCGGCGCCAGCACCGGAACCCATGAGGCAAAGGTGCGGCCGCCACGCCAGGCTATCGAGGACGCGGAGAAGAACCTGATTCCATCACTCATCGGCGAGGATACTGGCGATCAGATCACGTTCGACGCACGCCTGCGAGAGATCGACGGGACGCCCGACTTCGGTTCGATAGGCGCAAATGTCGCGGTAGCACTCTCGCTTGCGTGCGCAAAGGCAGCTGCATCATCCCTTGGCCTGGAACTCTACCGCTACCTGGGCGGTGCATTCGCTGATAAGACCCCCCTGCCACTGGGCAACGTTATCGGCGGAGGCGCACACGCTGCCGGCGCCACGTCCATCCAGGAGTTCCTGGTGGTTCCTACCGGCGCCTCCGGCGCATCGGAAGGGGTCTTTGTAAACGCTGCTGTTCACAGAACGGTGAAAGCGATCCTGCAGGAGCAGGGCAAATTCGCGGGTAAGGGAGACGAAGGCGCCTGGGCGCCTGCGATATCCGATACCGAGGCGTTTGAGATCATAGCCGGGGCGATCGCCACCGTCTCAGACGAGACGAACGTCGTGATCCGCATGGGGATCGACGTTGCGGCGAGCGAGCTCTGGGACGGTAACCTGTATCGCTACAAAGACGCCGCAAGAACCCCCGAGGAGCAGGTCGCCTACATGGCTGACCTGGTCGACAGCTACAACCTCATCTACATCGAAGACCCCCTCTTCGAGGAGGACTTCGAGGGGTTCGCGGATCTGAAAGAGGCGGTCGGGGATCGTTGCCTGATCTGCGGGGACGACCTCTTCGTGACCAGCGTTGAACGGATCACGAAGGGCATCGAGACATGCGCGGCAAACTGCGTGCTGATCAAACCAAACCAGATAGGAACGCTCACCGAGACCTTTGAGGCGATACATCTCGCCCAGAAGAGCGGCATGGAGACGGTCATGAGTCACCGGTCCGGAGAGACCACAGACACAACGATCGCCCACCTTGCAACCGCATTCGAATGTGCATACCTCAAGACCGGCATCGTCGGCGGAGAGAGGATAGCCAAACTCAATGAACTTATTCGCATAGAGGAGCTGATCTAGCTTGACTGGAAGCGAACTTGAGATCGAACTGAAAGAACCACTGATACCTGTAGAAGAGTATCTCGCAGCAGGCGTGCATATCGGCACCCAGCAGAAGAACAAGGATATGATGAAGTTCATCTACCGTGTCCGCGGGGATGGGCTGTACATACTGGATATCCAGGCCACGGATGAGCGGGTCAAACTCGCCGCGAAGTTCCTCGCGCAGTACGAACCGGCAAAGATCCTGGTCGTCACCTCCCGGCAGTATGGCCAGTACCCGGCGAAGATGTTTGCTGACGCCATAGGCGGCATGGCTGTAATCGGCCGATTTATCCCCGGGATGCTTACAAACCAGCGCCTGAACAAGTACATCGAGCCGGATGTGATCGTGGTGACCGACCCGATCGGTGATGCGCAGGCGATCAACGAGGCGGTTCAGGCGGGGATCCCGATCGTCGCCCTATGTGACACGAACAACATGACCAAGTACATCGACCTGGTCATCCCTACCAACAACAAGGGCAGGAAAGCGCTCTCGATGGTCTACTACCTCCTGACGAGGGAGGTTCTCCGCCTGCGCGGGGTGGCCACGTCGCTCACTCCCGAAGACTTCGAGACAGAGTTATAAGATACGGGCACAAAGGAGCTCAAGACAGAGATTGACATGCGCCCATGCAGAGTAGCAGGAATGTTCTACCCTGCTGAGCCCCGGCATCTGGAGCAGCTGCTGGAGGCATACTTCCAGATGAGGGCACAGGGCATTGATGCCCGCGGCATCGTCGCTCCCCATGCAGGCTACATCTACTCGGGGGAGACCGGAGCCTGTGCCTTCTCTACCATACCGCTTGATTTTGACGGCACGTTTATCATCATCGGTCCGAGTCACCGGGGATACATGACCGCCGCCTCCGCCATACCGTGGGAGACGCCGCTAGGGATTGTCGATATCGATACGGATCTTATCGATGCGCTTGATATCGATATCGATGAAGCGGCGCACCGGGATGAACACTCCATCGAGGTGCAGATGCCCATCATAAAGCACCGGTTCCCGAGGGCGAGGATCGCACCCATCATGATGGGATACCAGGGCTACGAAGCGGCGGGAAACCTCGCCGAAAACCTGCTCCAGGCAATAGAGCAGACGGGGAGGAACGTGCGGATCGTCGCCTCAAGC
Source organism: Methanomicrobiales archaeon (assembly GCA_012510335.1). Taxonomy (GTDB): domain Archaea; phylum Halobacteriota; class Methanomicrobia; order Methanomicrobiales; family Methanoculleaceae; genus Methanoculleus. Next base: position 6,886 of record JAAZIF010000187.1, read on the forward strand.
GACTTCTCCCACTATGTCCCGGACGAGGCTGCTCGCCGGCATGATCTCTACGTGATCGATGCGCTCAAAGACCTGGATATACAGGAGTTTTACCGCCGGATCCAGGAGACCGGCGCCACGGTATGCGGCTACGGTCCGATAGCCGCCATGTGCATCGTCTGCCGGGAACTTGGCGCAGAGAGGGGGGAGCTGCTACGGTATACGACCAGCGGTGATGTGACGGGAGACTTCAATCAGGTAGTGGGGTATGCAGCGATAGCGGTGATGTAATTGGCGACGTGGAGCGCGCCGGGCAAGATCTTCCTGTTCGGCGAGCATGCAGTGGTCTACGGGAAACCCGGGGTAGCGATGGCGATCAAGCCCCGTATATTCGTCACGGTGCGCAAATCCCGCAACCCGACGCATCCCCGATCGCCCTACATAAACGAATGTTTCAGACGGATGGGCGTCCGGGGGAGCGTATACGTCCATTCACAGCTCCAGAGTTCATCGGGGCTCGGATCATCGGCCGCTGTGACGGTGGCGACCCTTTGCGCGATCAACGATGAGTTCGATCTGGGGCACACCCGTGAGGATATAGCGGATATGGCGTTTGCCATCGAGAAGAAGGTCCAGAGGGGGCGGGCGAGCCCCACCGACACATACGTCTCCACAAACGGCGGGATCGTGCTCATCAGCGGGGACTCCAAGCGCCGGCTACCCCCGCATGGTCTGCAGATCGTCGTGGGAAACACCATGGTGCCGCACAGCACCGCAAAGATGGTCGAGCTGGTCGCAAACCTCACACGGAATCACCCCGAGATCGCAGACCCGATCCTGGATGCCATCGGCGCCGTAACGCTTGCCGCCCTCCATAACATCAACCGCCCGAAGGAACTGGGAAGATGCATGGATATGAACAACGCCCTCCTTGAAGCTCTCGGTGTGGGGCACCCCGCAAGCAGCAGGCTTGTGCTTGCGGCGAGGGCGAGCGGTGCCTACGGAGCGAAGATCACGGGAGCGGGGGGCGGCGGGTGTGTGATCGCCCTCTGTCCGCGGCGCGTAAAAAACCGGATTGCCGGGGCCATCGAGGCCTGCGAGGGAAAGGCGATAATCACAACCATCGACACCGACGGCGCGAGAAAGGAGAAGAATGACTGATGCAGTGATACTGAAACTGGGGGGGAGCGTCATAACCGATAAGTCGGGCGGATGCGTTATCGACCACGCCCGCCTGCGCGAGATCGCCGGCCGTATCGCGCGGAACCCTCAGGCGCTCGTGCTTGTCCACGGCGCGGGGTCGTGCGGGCATCCCGAGGCCCGGCTCTACAGGATCGACGACGGACTCGATGGAGAGAACGTCTCCGGGGTCTACCACACCCACGCCGCCGTCTCCCGCCTGAACGCCGCGGTCGTCGATGCCCTGCGGGGTGCAGGCGTCGAGGCGATCGGTGTCCACCCCCTCGCTCTCGCTCTCGCTGAAGGCGGTCGCCTGGTCTCGTTTGAGACCCGCCATATCGCTGAGATGATCAGACACGGCATTATGCCCGTGCTACACGGCGATGTGGTGATGGACCGCCTGAAGGGTGCCTGCATAGTCTCAGGCGATCAGCTGGTGACCCGGCTTGCCGCCGCTCTCGGGAGCAGGCGCGTGGGGCTTGCGACAGATGTCGCGGGTGTCCTGCAGGACGGCGCAGTCGTTCCGCGCATCGACCGGGGGATAGCAGAGACCCTTGAGATCAGCGGGTCAGGAAACACCGATGTGACCGGGGGCATGCGAGGCAAGATCGAGGAGCTCCTGGTGCTTGCCGATGCCGGCACCGATTCACACATCTTTCACGTCTCAAAGGTCGACCGGTTCCTGGACGGTACCGGGCATGGCGGGACGATCGTGACCCGGGGAGGAAGATCATGACTGAGGAGACCGCCACATCATCGCGGAAACGCGACCATCTGGTCATCTGCTGCGAAAAACCCATCGAGGCCGGGGACGCCGGTTTCGGGGATGTACGGCTGGTCCATAATGCCCTCCCTGAGTGCGACATGGACGCGATCAATACCCGGCTCTCTTTCATCGATAGATACCTCTCCTCCCCCCTCTTCATTGCAGCGATGACCGGAGGACATCCGGATACCCTTGAGGTGAACCGGCGGCTCGCACGCGCAGCTGAGCGGTATAACCTCGGTATGGGTGTCGGTTCTCAGCGAGCGGCACTGGAAAGGCCAGAGCTGGAGGATAGCTTCGCCGTCGTGCGGGAGGAGGCGCCCAATGCCTTCCTCTGTGCGAACTTAGGGGTCATCCAGCTCCGCGACCACGGCATCGAGTGGGCGGAGCGGGCTATAGAGATGATCGACGCAGATGCGATCGCCATCCACATCAACCCGCTTCAGGAAGCGATCCAGCCTGAAGGCGATCATAACGCCGAGGGGTGCCTTGAGGCACTGTATGACCTCTGCGAAGAGTGTTCCCGCCCGGTCATCGTGAAGGAGACGGGCTCTGGCATATCAGCCGAGACTGCACGGGAGGTCTGGGAAGCAGGGGCAAGCGCCATCGATATCGGCGGGTACGGGGGGACATCCTGGGCGAAAGTCGAGTCCCTCCGGGCAGAAGATCCCGGGCTCGGGAGAGCGTTCCTCTCCTGGGGCATACCGACGGTGGTGAGCCTCTGTGAGGTGCGAGCGACAGGAAGCCCAATTATTGCAACGGGCGGACTTCGTTCGGGGATAGATATAGCAAAGGCAATCGCGCTCGGGGCGGATCTCGGGGGCATGGCGCTCCCCCTATTAAAGCCGGCCATGGAGAGCGATGACGCGCTCTTTGCGGCCATCGAGGCGATCCACCGCGAACTCCGCGTTGCGATGTTCCTGACCGGATCCCGGACGATACGGGATCTTGCACGCGCACGGACGTATATAACCGGACTGACCCGGCAGATGATTGAAGGGATCGAGTAACTACAAAAATTCCTATAAGGAGGATACATGGATATTGAGGTTATAGCAGTGGGCGGGTATAACGAAGTCGGCAGAAATATGACTGCCGTCCGCTGCGGAAAAGAGATTGTTATCTTTGATATGGGTCTGCGCCTCGACCAGGTGATGATCCATGAGGATGCTGATATCGAGAGCATGCATTCCCTGGACCTGATCGAGATGAAAGCCATTCCTGATGATACCATCATGAATGCGGTGGAGGGCAGTGTAAAGGCGATCGTCTGTTCGCACGGGCACCTGGACCATATCGGTGCGATACCAAAGCTTGCGCACCGCTACAACGCCCCGATCATAAGCACGCCCTATACATCGGAACTGATCAGACAGCAGATTGCCAGTGAGCAGAAGTTCGGGGTGAACAATAAACTCTTCTCCCTGAGGTCCGGGCAGCGCTACACCCTCTCCCCGCACCTGACGCTCGAGTTTGTGCGGACCCAGCACTCCATCATCGATACCATCTTTCCCGTCCTGCATACGCCGCGGGGCGCGATCGTATACGCAAACGATTTCAAACTCGACCGGACACCGGTTCTCGGGGAGCCGCCGGACTTCGCCCGGCTGCGCCAGATCGGGAAGGAGGGCGTGCTTGCCCTGATCGTCGAGAGCACGAACGTCGGCGAGAAGGGGCGCTGCCCGAGCGAGAAGATCGCGCGGGATCTCGTCAGGGATACCATAACGAGCTACGAAGACGACAAAAGTGCCATATTCGTCTCGACGTTCTCATCGCACATCGCCCGTGTCAAGACGATCGCTGAATGCGCACACGAGATCGGTCGGAAACCGGTCCTGCTCGGGCGGTCGATGGAGCGATACAGCTCGGCGGCCGAGCAGCTTAAACTGGTTGCTTTCCCGGATACGCTCTCGATGTTTGGCAACAGGCGGACCGTCGACCGGACGCTCAGGCGGATCATGAAGACCGGGAAGGATAAGTTCCTCCCGATCGTCACCGGTCACCAGGGGGAGTCGGGGGCCATCCTGACGAGGATCGTCATGGGGGATACACCCTACAGGCTTGAGAAGGGCGACAAGATCCTCTTCTCCGCAAAGGTTATCCCGAACCCCATGAATTACGGGCAGCGCTACCTCGTCGAGGCCCGTGCCAGGATGGCAGGCGTGCGGATATTTGATGAACTGCACGTCTCGGGCCACGCGTACCGGGAGGACCACTACGAGTTCCTGCACCTCCTGAATCCCCAGCATGTCATCCCGGCCCACGGCGATATCGACATGACCGGCGACTACGCAAAGTTCGCGGAGGAGATCGGGTACACCCTTGGAAACGACCTCCACATACTGAGGAACGGGAAGAAGGCCCTTATAAAGTAGGAGATATGGAATGACGACGCTTGAAGACTACCTGGAGAAGAACGCTGACAGGATAGACAGGATGATCAACCGCTACTTCGGGGGCGTCCACGGTGACCTCTTCCGGGCGAGTGCCCACCTGCTGCTTGCCGGCGGCAAGAGGCTCCGCCCGGCGGTTTTTATGCTCGCCGCGGATGCGGTTAAGAGGGGGAGCTCGGACGACCTGCTCCCGGCAGCCCTCGCCCTTGAACTGACGCATAACTTCACCCTCATACATGACGATATAATGGATGAGGATGCCTCCCGGCGCGGCGTCCCGACGGTGCATACGGTCTGGGGTGAACCGACGGCGATCCTTGCGGGGGATGTGCTGTATGCGAAGGCGTTTGAGTTCATCTGCCTCTCTGACGCCGCGGATATATCGAAGGTCCGGGCGACCACCATGCTCGCGCGGACATGCACCGAGATCTGCGAGGGGCAGAGCATGGATATAGCGTTTGAGACCCGGAGGGATGTCTCTGAGGCGGAGTACCTGGATATGGTCAGCAAGAAGACCGGCGCGCTCTATGGTGCATCCGCCGCCATCGGCGGGATCCTCGCGGGTGCAAACCCGATCCAGGCTGACGCCCTCTACCAGTTCGGTGTGAACAGCGGTATCGCCTTCCAGATACAGGATGACCTGATCGATCTCTATGCGAGCAGTGAGAAGAGCGGGAAGGATCAGGCGTCGGATATCCGGGAGGGAAAACAGACCCTGATCGCGATCAAGGCCCGGGAGAAGGGGCTCGATCTCTCGTCCTACCGGAGGAAACTCACGGGTGCGGAGATCGCCGACGTCATCACCCTTCTTGAAGATGCAGGCATCATGGATGAGATCAGGGCGATAGCGGTCGGACGGGCGGCCATGGCTAAGAAAGCGCTCTCGGTCCTCCCTGACTCCGAGGAGAAGCGCCTGCTCGGTGAGATCGCGGATTTCTTCATAGACCGGAGTTTCTGAGGATCATGGATGCTGACCTCGAGCATCTGCTCTTCATATACGCCCTTCAGAATGCGGTGAAGCACAAAAGCGCCCCGAAGAGCGGGGCGGTCATAGGCACGGTGCTCGGGAAGCATCCTGAGTTCCGGAGCCGTGTCCGCGAGATCGGTCCCCTGGCGGGGAAGGCCGTTGCGGATGTGGTGGCACTGGGCGGCACTGAGCGGGAGAGGATCCTTGAGGAGATCGCCCCCGAACTCCTCGCCGAGCTCACCGAGACCCATGAACAGGCGCGGGAGCTCCCTGCCCTCCCGGGAGCAGAGGACGGCGTCGTTATGCGGTTTGCGCCAAACCCGAGCGGCCCCCTCCACCTCGGGCACGCCCGGGCCTCTATCCTGAACGACTACTACGTCAGGCGGTATGGTGGCCGGTATATCCTCCGTATCGAGGACACGGATCCACGGAGGGTTGATCCTGAGGCTTACGGGATGGTGCTTGAGGATATCGAGTGGCTGGGGCTCGGTATAACCGATATCGTCTACCAGAGTGATCGGCTTGATGTCTACTACGACTGGTGCAGGAAACTCATAGAGGTCGGTGGAGCCTACGTCTGCCTCTGCGAAGCCGGGTGGTTCAGGGATCTTAAGCTCCAGAAGAAGGCATGTCCCTGCCGTGACCGGACGATCGATGAGAACCTGGAGCTCTGGCGGCAGATGCTCGATGGGGAGTTCTACGAGGGGGATGCGACCGTCCGGGTGAGGACGGATCTCACCCACCCCGACCCGGCGATGCGGGATTACTCGGCGATGCGGATCGTGAACACCCCGATCCACCCGAGGGTGGATGCCAGGGTCTTTCCGCTGATGAACTTCTCGGTCGCGGTGGACGACCACCTCCTCGGGATCACCCACGTGATCCGCGGGAAGGATCATATCGCAAACACAGGAAGGCAGCGCTACATCTTCGATTACTTCATGTGGAAGATGCCGGTCTACATCCACTACGGCCGGATGGGTATATCGGGGGTCGTCCTCTCGACATCGAGCATGCGGGAGGGGATCAGGAGCGGCACATACACGGGCTGGGATGACGTTCATCTCGGCACACTCCGGGCGATAGCGCGCCGGGGGATCGAACCCGGGGCGGTCCGGGAGGCCATGGTCGATATAGGTACCGGGGAGACCGATATAACGTTCTCGTGGGAGAACCTCTATGCCCGGAACAAGGAGATCATAGACCCGAAGGCGAACCGCTACTTCTTTGTGCCCGACCCGGTCGAGGTCATCGTGGAGGGGGCGCCGGTCCACGAGGCCCATGCGCTCCTCCACCCGGGCGATCCCGCCCGGGGGGTCAGGACGCTTGTCGCAGACGGCGCGATCCTCCTCCCGCGGGCGGATATCGCGGGGCGGAGCATGGTCAGGCTCAAGGATCTCTATAACGTCTGGATAGCGTGGGATGGGGATACGCCGCACGTATCCTACGCGGGCGACTCGCTCGAGGATGCCCGGCGCGATAAGGCGCCGATCATACAGTGGCTGCCGGCCGATGCGAAGGTTCCCTGCACCCTCCATACACAGGACGGGGATGTCGAGGGGTTCTGCGAGCCGCTCGTCGCGGGAGAGGCAGGAAACGTCGTCCAGTTTGAACGGGTCGGGTTTACCCGGATCGACTCGGTCGAGGACGGCCGGGTGAGCGCGTATTTTGCGCACCGGTAAGACCATTTATCTTTTTTGAGGTGCCGGCCTGGAGCGCACGATACCACGCCGGCGCTGAAAGGAATGTCCGGATAACCGCACAGGGCATCTGTCAGGACGGCGAGAACTCCTGCGGGCCCTGCAAGTAAAACATTAATAACAAAATGCCCAAGATTGTATACAGGCTGCCATGAAACGAAACACGTTCTATCTTCTGACCGGCATCGTTGTGCTCGCTGAGGTCGGCATCTTCTGGTTCTCGGTGGAGCTCGAGCGACCGATCCTGATCCAGATCGCATTCATCCTCGGCGTCCTCCTGCTCTA
>JAAZIF010000188.1 GCA_012510335.1 Methanomicrobiales archaeon
GTGATCGTTATGATCTCTGTCTCGATACCCCGGTCGGCGAGCATGCCGGCCACTTTCTCTGTCTGGACGAGCGCAAGGGCGCTCCCCCTCGTGCCTATGCGAAGAGACATAATCTGTATGCGTCCGCTATCTCATCGATATCCTGATCGCTATGCGCGGCGGAGAGGAAGTTCGTCTCAAACTGCGAGGGCGGGAGGAAGATCCCGGCATCGAGCATCGCCTTCCAGAACCGCGAGAATGCGTCTGTGTCGCATTCTTTTACCTCCTGGTAGTTCCGCGGTGGTGCGCCCCGGAAGAAATGCTTGTAGAGCGAGCCGATCCTGACGAACGAGCCCTGGCGCGCATCGATGGCGACCTCCCCTATCGCGCGCGTGGCGTCATCGAGCCGCCGGTAGACCTCCGGGTGGTCGTGGAGGTAGCGGAGGGTCGCAATCCCGGCAGTGAGGCTTGCCGGGTTTCCATTGAATGTCCCGGCCTGGTAGACGGGGCCTGCGGGTGCGACCAGTTCCATGATATCCCGCCGCCCGCCAAACGCCCCTATGGGGAGACCGCCGCCGATGATCTTGCCGAACGTGGCGATATCGGGTTTCACCCCATAGAGAACCTCCGCGCCGCCTATACCGACCCGGTAGCCGGTGATCACCTCGTCAAAGATGAGGAGGACGTCGTAGGCTGCGGTGATCTCCCGGATATCGGCGAGGTAGTCGTCGCCGGGGAGCACCGGCCCGATGTTCCCCATGATCGGTTCGAGGATGAACGCGGCTATATCATCATTCTCCGAGAGGAGGGTCTCCAGCGCCCCGGCATCGTTATAGGGAACCTGCCGGGTATGCGCCACGAGGTCGGCGACGACGCCCGCGGAGTCCGGCACACCGAGGGTTGTCGCCCCGGAGCCGGCTTTCACGAGTACGGCGTCGTGAGCGCCGTGGAACCCGCCCTCGACCTTTACGATATCCTGTTTTCCGGTGTAGCCCCGGGCGAGCCTGATCGCGGCCATCGTCGCCTCGGAGCCGGACGAGACGAACCGGACCATATCGATGCCCGGGTGGTCGCCGGTGATGATCCCGGCAAGGTCGAGCTCAAGAGGCGAGGGCGTGCCGTAGAGCCAGCCCTTATCGAGCTGCCGCTCGATCGCCTCCCTGATATGAGGATTCGCATGTCCGAGTATGAGGGGGCCGTAACCGAGGCAGCAGTCGATGAGATCGACCCCGTCGACGGTCGTAAGGTGCGATCCTGCCGCGCGCTCCACATAGAAGGGATAGGGTTTGATCGCCCTGACCGGGCTGCTGACGCCGCCCGGCATAAGGGTCTTTGCACGTGCAAACAATTCACTGCTCTTCATCAAGCCACCTCGCTGCGTCTTCGGCAAAATACGTGATGATCAGGTCGGCCCCGGCGCGTTTTATGGCGGTGAGGCTCTCGAGGGCGACAGCCCGCGCGTCCAGCCAGCCTCTCTCCCCTGCCGCCCTGATCATGGCGTACTCCCCGCTGACCTGGTAGGCCGCCACCGGCAGCCCGAACCCCGTCAAGGATGCGAGTATATCGAGATAAATCCCGGCCGGCTTGACCATCAGTATATCCGCCCCTTCAGCCGCGTCGAGTTCTGACTCCATGATCGCCTCGCGGGCGTTCCCGGGGCTGATCTGGTATGTCGTCCGGTCACCAAGCGAGAACCCCGAGTCTGCCGCATCGCGAAACGGCCCGTAGAGGGCGCTCGCAAACTTCGAGGAGTAGGACATGATGAGGACATCCTGGTAGCCGGCAGCATCCAGGGCCTCCCGGATCGTCTGCACCATCCCATCGAGCATGCACGACGGCGCGACTATATCGGCGCCACTCTCTGCGTGAGAGAGGGCGATCCTGGCCATCAGAGCAAGCGAAAGGTCGTTTTCGAGGTCGGGACCGCCGGCGGTCTCTCCGATGATGCCACAGTGGCCGTGGTCGGTGTACTCGCAGGCGCAGACGTCTGTAACGACCACCATTCCCGGCAACCGTTCTTTTATGCTCCGGACTGCCTGCTGGATGACACCATCCGGAGCGTAGGCCCCGGTCGCCTCGCTGTCTTTTTCGGCCGGAATCCCGAAGAGGATCACCGCCCCTATGCCGGCATCCCGGAGGTGTTCGCAGTAGTCGGCGACCCCCTCCACGGGGCGGCGGAACTGACCGGGCATCGATGGGATGGCCAGTGGTCTGCTGATCGATTCATCTACGAAGACCGGCATAACGAGATCGGTCTTATGAAGCTCAGTCTCGCGGAGGAGCGGCTGGAGTATCCGCCGCCGTATCCGTCTCATTCGTCTCTGTGGAAACATAGTTCTCCCCGGGTGATCGCCCGGACAAGGTTTTCTGCCTTCTCCATATCGCCGCACTCCGCGCTTGATCGGATGGATGTGGCCAGATCGGAGAGGAGTTTCTTCGTGAGCGCCCGCGTGAGGTCATCGATGATCGCCCCCGTGCGGCCATCCTCATCCCCCAGGCGGGCGAGTGCGCGGTCGCGCTCACGCGCCCTGATCGACTCAGCCCAGGTGTAGAGGAGGGCGAGCGTCTCGTCGGCCGCCGTCCGCCGGAGGAGCCTGATGAAGTGTTCGAGCTCTTCATCTATGATCGCCCTGGCGCGGTCGGCCTCGTTCTGCCGGGACTTCATGGCGGCATCGTTGACGCTCCGCAGGTCATCGATTGTGAAGAGATGCACGCCCTCGACCGACCGCACCTCGTCCTCGATATCACGGGGCTGGGCGATATCGATGAGGACCAGGTGGCGGGGGCCCGGGTCGAGCGGCCAGAGGCGCTTCTCCATGACCTCCCGTATCTCCCCCTTGCGGATGACCGGGTGCGGCGCGGCGGTGCAGGATATGACGACGTCGGAGAGAGCGATGTAGCGGTAGAGATCCTTGAAGTTGACCGCGCGGCCCCCGATCTCCTCTGCAAGCGCCACCGCGCGGTCGTAGGTTCTGTTGGCGACGTAGATTGCGGTCAGGTCTTTTGCAGCAAGCGCCTGGGTCACCAAGAGACCCATCTCCCCGCTCCCGATTATCAGGATGCGCCGGTCACGCAGGGTGCCGAGGAGTCTCTCCGCAAGCGTCACGGCCGCAGAGCCGACAGAGACCGCGCCCCGGTTGATCTCTGTCTGGCGCCGGATCCTGACCCCGACATGCACCGCCTTGTTGATGCAGAGCTTGATGGCGCTGCTCGCGGTTCCCGCCTCTTCCGTCACCGCGAGCGCCTGCTTCAGCTGCCCGAGGATCTGGTCCTCGCCGACGATCATGGAGTCGATGCCCGCGGCAAGTTCCAGGAGGTGGAGTGGCACGTCAACACCCTCGATGACAGAAAAGTCTTTCCTCCCCTGTTCTCGCAGGAAGGCGTCCAGGCTTCGGGCATCACCCTCCACAAGAACCTCGATGCGGTTACATGTCTGGAGCAGCAAAACCCCCTTGAACCGCTCACGGGCTTCATGGAGGAACGCCATCTCATCAGGGAACCGGAACGCCTCAAGCGTGGCGATATCGGCTGTATGGTGGCTAATACCTGCGAGCGCCAGCGGGGTTGTGAGGGGTTCAGCCATGCAGATACCTCTCCATCGCCATGGCGCGTGCCCGGTCATAGTCAGAGGCAAGCATCCCCCAGATCTCTTCGTCCTGTAGTATACCCCAGAGGGCGCGGGACCGCCGCTCCTGTGCCGGTTCGATATCCTTTAGCATCGATCGCATCTCATCCTGCAGGTCGATCATAAGGTCGAGGTCTGCATACCCCGCCTCAAGTTGCATGCGGATGTAACGCGATACGGCGGGGCTCTTTCCAAGGGTGCTGATAGCGACCAGGTAGTTTCGGCCCCGGACGACCGATGGGATGATGACGTTGCCGGGGTCACCGGCGGCGTTGTTGAAGAGGATGCCGGCA
>JAAZIF010000189.1 GCA_012510335.1 Methanomicrobiales archaeon
ATCTCTGCATAGTTTTGGCACCGGGAAGCGGGTGACACAAAATGCCAGAATCGAGGATTGTACAATCCTGACCCGAATCGCGTGGAGAACACAATGGTATGCCGGGACAGGCAGACGGCATTCCTCCCCGGCCTGAAGGCCAGGGTCTCCTGCCTATCCGAAGATGAGTGATATGGATCATCTCTGTTTTGATACGACAAAGATCGATAAGATACAGGATCTCCGCGAGCGCGGGATCACGGTATACCCCTATAAATTTGAGCGCACGGATACCGTTCGCGAGATTAAGGAGCGGTTTGCCGATATCGGGCACGACAAAAGCCCTGATGCAGTCAGCACCGCCGGCCGGGTCTACGTGGTCCGCCAGCACGGCAAGACTATATTCGCCGACATCGGGGATGCGGACGGGAGGATACAGCTCTACATACGGAAGAACGATCTCGGCGAGGAGTCATTCAACCTCTTCAGACAGTACATAGACGCCGGGGATATCATCGGCGTCGCCGGCCACGTCTTCCGGACAAAGATGGGGGAGATAACCATATGGGTTGACCGGTTCGAACTCCTCACAAAATCTGTCTGCCCCCTCCCCGAGAAGTTCCACGGGCTCAAGAACGTCGAGACCCGCTACCGGCAGCGCTACGTCGACCTGATCATGAACGAGGAGAGCCGCGGTATATTCCGGACACGGAGCAGGATCATATCGCACCTGCGGCAGTTCCTCTTCGAGAGAGGTTACCTGGAGTTTGAGACACCGACCCTGCAGCCGATCTACGGCGGTGCCAACGCCCGGCCGTTCACCACCTACCATAACTTCCTCGACCAGAGACTCTACCTCAGGATTGCACCGGAACTCTACCTCAAGCGCCTGGTCGTAGGAGGTTTCGAGAAGGTCTTTGAGATCGCAAAGAACTTCAGAAACGAGGACATCGACACCAACCACAACCCTGAGTTCTCTATGGTCGAGATCTACGAGGCCTACCAGGACTACAACGACATGATGGACCTCACCGAGGAGGTCATCGTGCATCTCGCAGGGGAGGTCTGCGGAACCACGACGCTATCGTTTGCAGGGCATGAACTGGACATCACCCGCCCCTGGCACCGCCTCACCATGGAGGAGGCGGTGCAGGAGTATGCCGGGATCAGTGTCCGCGATCATTCAATCGATGAACTCCGCACGTTTGCCGGGGAGCATGGTGTCAGGGGCTTTGAGGATATAACGACGCAGGGCGAGTTCCTGGCGCTCTTCTTCGAGCACTTCGGCGAGAAGAACCTTATCCAGCCGACGTTTATATACGACTTCCCCATCGAGATCTCACCGCTTGCAAAGAAGCACCGGGAGAGCGAGGGGTTGACTGAGCGGTTCGAGCTCTTCATAGCCGGCATGGAGATGGCAAACGGTTTCTCGGAGTTGAACGATCCCCTTGACCAGAAGGCCAGGCTTGAGGAGCAGGATGCCAGGCGCCGGCGAGGTGACCTTGAGGCGCAGATGATCGATTACGACTTCATATGCGCCCTCGGCTACGGTATGCCCCCTACCGGCGGTGTCGGGATCGGCATCGACCGCCTGGTGATGCTCCTCACAGGCAAGGACTCCATCAAGGAGGTGCTCCTATTCCCGCAGATGAAGACCGCCCTCCCGGGTCCAGATGAGGATGCCGATGAAGAATGACCCGAAAGCCCCGGGCGGACAGAACCGGGCCGCCATTCACCCGGGCATGACGGTGGATGTCGTGCTCAAGCGTGACCAGCGGACCGGGAAGCGCACCAGGGGCATAGTTGCCGGGATCCTGACAAACTCATCCTTTCACCCTCACGGGATCAAGGTCCGCCTCCTGGGCGGGGAGGTCGGGCGGGTCCAGGAGATCATCGGGTGAGGTGGATCGGGCCTCACCTTCTATTCTGAGCGAGAACCGGATAACCGCGCCGCACTCCGGCCAGGCCCCCGCCCGGTATCCTGTGCAAGGACTGCGCCAAACAGGATCCGGGGCGTACCCGCCAGCCTCTCCTCGGCGACCATGCTCATATACCGACGGGGCACACGATGCGCCAGGCTACGCTGCCAATGCGAAGAGATCCCATTGGCCGGCCGCAACCGCTATCATCACCGCCGACCAAAACCCCGCCCATGTCTCAAGAGAGATCCACCGGCATCATCTCCATCGGCTACGACCCCACAACACGATCACTGCTCGTCATATGCGAGAGCGGGGACGCCTACCGCTACGCCGGCATAACAAAAGAGGTCTACGAAGACCTCATCGCGGCCCCGTCCCGCGAAGGGTTCGTCCGTGACAGAGTCCAGGGCCGGTATCCGAGGGAGAAGTATCCCTGCCTGACGGTAGGAGAGGAGATTTAGCGATCTCACTCCCGCTGCGCCCGAAACTCCCGGAAATCCTCAAGGCACCGCCGGCCTTCCGGGTTCTCCCTGAGAAACTCGAGGAAGGCCTGGAGATACTCCAGCGTCTCCGGGCTCACGTGGTGTTCGAACTGGCAGGCGTCGGCCTCGGCAACCTTGCGATCGACACCGAGGAGCCTGAGCAGGTCCGCAAACGTCCTGTGCCGCTGCCAGAGGTCGCGGGCCATCTCAAACCCGGCCTCTGTCAGTGTCGCGCCCACATAGGGCTCATATACGATGAGTCCCTTCTCCTCCAGTTTCCTGAGCACCTCTGTGACCGAGGGCGGTTTTACATCGATAGCTTCAGCAATCATCCCGGTCTGGGCGCGCCCCTGCTCCCGCTCGAGCAGGCATATGACCTCGATATACTCTTCTTTTGTCTTCCTGCGCATCTCCCACTTACTCCTTAAAACCCTATAAGCACCATCCGTAGCAGACCCCCGACGATGAGCGCCGTAGTCGCCATAACCCCCACGGCGGCGGCCATCCCACGGACCCCGAGCTCCTTGAGGAGAACCACGAACGTCGCCACGCAGGGGAAGTAGATCGAGAGCATCGTCACCGCGATGACGAGCTGGGTCGGCGTCATACCGAGCGGCACCAGCATCCCGACAGCGAGATCCTTCCTGAGGAACCCGACCAGGAGGGCGGCGGTGGCCTCGGCCGGGAGACCGAGCCAGACCTCCATAAGGGGCGCAAACGCTGTTGCCAGCCACCCGAGGAACCCGATCGTGTAGAGCAGGTTCACGAGCAGGATACCGAGGAAGAGGTAGGGGATCGCCTCACCTATAAACCCTCGCACGCGCATCCAGGTCTTTGAGGCGGTGACCCTGAGGTTCGGCACCCGGTAGGGCGGGATCTCGAGGAATATCTCGGGGCACTCCCCGGGGATCACCCGGCTCAGTATGAGCCCGACGACGACGTAGACCGCCAGAAGGGTTGCAAAGACCATGACGATATAGCGCACCCCAAACGGCCCTAGCACGCCGAATATCATCGCTATCTGGGCCATACACGGGACCGATATCGACATCAGTGTGGCGGCGATGAACCTCTGCTTCTTCGTCTCGAGCACCCGGGTAGCGAGCGCCCCGGGCACGTTGCACCCGAGACCGAGGAAGACCGATATGATGCCGTGGCCGTGCATGCCGAGCCGGTGGAAGAAGGTATCCACGAGCGTCGCAAGCCTCGGGAGGTAGCCGGTATCCTCGAGGATCGAGAGCATGAGGTAGAACGCCACGATGTAGGGGAGGATCAT
>JAAZIF010000190.1 GCA_012510335.1 Methanomicrobiales archaeon
CGATCCAGGGACCGAGGCCGCGGCCATAACGTCCTTCCGGTCGACCCGGCGCCGCCCCTCCCCCTCAGCGCGCATGGCGACATCCCGGACCAGGTCGATCCCCACCCGGATATCATCGGCACCGGCAGAGGTCGAGGATCCCTGCCGGCACCACCCGGGGGTAGAGCCCCTGCCGCACCCGCTCACCGAGGATCTCGGCCTTCAGGAGATCGGGTAGAGTCGGGTGCCGCTCCCGCCGGCGAGCACGATGCCCTTCATGCGCCGGCCCCCAGCCGCTCCCGCCGGTACGAGCCACGCTGCACCCGCTCGCACCAGGCCCGGTTCTCCAGGTACCATTGAACAGTCTTTCGAAGGCCGGTCTCAAACGACTCTTCCGGCACCCACCCGAGGTCTGCCTCTATCTTGCTTGCATCGATCGCGTAGCGCCGGTCATGGCCGGGCCGGTCCTGGACGAACGTGATCAGATCCCGGTAGTGCTCTACACCCTCCGGCATCTCAGGAGCAAGATCCTCAAGGAGGTCACAGATCCCCCGCACGACCTCGATGTTCTGCACCTCGTTGTGCCCGCCGATGTTGTAGGTCTCTCCGACCACTCCTTCCTCAGCCACAAGAGAGAGGGCGCGGGCGTGGTCATCGACGAAGAGCCAGTCGCGGATCTGATCGCCCCTGCCGTATACGGGGAGGGGTTTTCCCTCCAGGGCGCTGAGGATCATGAGCGGGATGAGTTTCTCGGGGAACTGGTAGGGACCGTAGTTGTTTGAGCAGTTCGTCACCACCACCGGCAGACCATATGTCCGGTGCCAGGCCCTGACGAGGTGATCCGCGCTCGCCTTGCTTGCGGAGTAGGGGGAGCTCGGGGCGTAGGGGGTGCTCTCGGTGAAGAGGCTGGCGGAGTCCCCGAGATCCCCGTAGACCTCGTCGGTCGAGATATGGTGGAAGCGGAAGGAGACCTGTTCATCGCCGGGAAGATCTCTCCAGTAGTGCCGGGCCGCCTCAAGAAGGGAGTACGTCCCGATGATGTTGGTCTGGATGAACGCCGTCGGGCCATCGATCGAGCGGTCGACATGGGACTCGGCGGCGAGATGCATGACGATATCGGGCTGGTGCTCCCGAAACACCCTCTGGAGCGCGAGGGGATTGCAGATATCCTCCTGCTCGAAGTTGTACCGGGGGTCGTGGTCTACCTCCCTGAGCGACTCCAGGTTGCCCGCGTAGGTTAGTTTGTCGAGGTTGATGACGGTGTGGTCGGAGTGCCGGATGAGGTGGCGGATGACCGCCGATCCGATGAAACCGGCCCCGCCGGTGACGATGATCGTCGTCATCTCCAGGCCTCGTGTGTAGTTGGTTCTTGAGCCATTGCCGATCTCTCCCGCGTGTAGTGTAGAATATTCCCTGTGCGGGTAATTGAAGGCTGCGATCCTTCGTGGGAGGGCGGAGAGGGAAGAGCGAAAAATAATGCTGATGGGATTTCTATCGAGGGATACCGGTTGCATTCAGGGGATCTTCGGGTGTGAGTTGTTCA
>JAAZIF010000191.1 GCA_012510335.1 Methanomicrobiales archaeon
CACAGGAATTCACCGGGAAAGGATCCGGCAGTCAGGATCGATATGATCGAGAACGCAGGCAGGCTCTCGATACCGTTCACGACCGGCATCCTGGTCGGGATCGGTGAGACGATTGAGGACCGGGAGGAGTCTCTCCGGGTCATACGGGATATCCACCGGCGGTTCGGTCACATCCAGGAGGTCATCATCCAGAACTTCCGCCCGAAGCCCGGGACACCGATGGAGAATATGCCGACACCTGAGACGGATGAGCTCTGCGCGACGATAACCCTCGCCCGTGAGATCCTTCCGCCCGATGTTGCGGTGCAGATACCGCCGAACCTCGCCGACGCCTCCCACCTGATCCGGTGCGGCGTGGACGACCTCGGCGGGGTCTCTCCCCTCACGATCGACTACGTCAACCCCGAGCGCCCCTGGCCCCAGATCGAGGAACTGGAGCGGGTGGCCGGCGACGCCGAACTCAGGGAGCGGCTCTGCATCTACCCGCAGTACATCGAGAGAGGCTGGTACTCACCTCTCCTCGAACCCCTGATCAGACGGCTCTCAGAGAGGTTCCAGAGCCCCGGGGCATAACCTCATCACCGATCCCGATCAACATACAGGAGATTTTGCCATGAAGCAGGTTAACCTCCTATACGCGGGGAAGGCCAAGTCCGTCTACCGCACCGATGACCCGGACGTCTACATCGTGAAGTTCCGGGACGACATAACGGCCTTTGACGGCGAGAAGAAAGATACACTGGCCGGCAAGGGAAGATACAACGCAGAGGTCTCTGCTTTCCTCTTTGAGTACCTGGAGGAGAACGGGATTGAGACGCACTACATCAAGACCCTCGAGCCCGCCATGATCGCGGTGCGGAGGCTTACGATGTTCCCCCTCGAGGTGATCGTGAGAAACGTCGCGTCCGGATCCCTCGTGCATCGCTACCCCTTCTGTGAAGGGGATCTGCTCGACCCGCCGGTGATCGTCATAGATTACAAGAGCGATACCCACCATGACCCGATGCTCAACGACGACCTGATCTACGCCCTGAAACTCGCCACGCCCGAGGAGCTCGACCAGATCAAGGCCACGGCGTTTGCGATAAACGAGGTGCTCCGGGAGTATCTCGATGAGCGCGGCATCACCCTGGTCGACTTCAAGCTCGAGTTCGGGCGCCGTGGTGGGAAGATCGTCGTCGGCGACGAGATCAGCATGGACTCGATGCGGCTCCGGGATAAGGAAACGGGGGCATCCCTCGACAAAGACGTCTACCGCTTCGGCAGGGGAGATGTCATTGAGACCTACGCCGGCGCCGCGGAACGGATACTCCCCGGAACCGGGTGAGGGCTGATGCTGCCAATCACCCCGGGAGGCGTGGCCGCAGATCCGGGTCAACCGGGGAGAACACTGGCATACTCTCTGATGCAGGAAACGGCCCGGATCAGGGGGTGTCAAAATCTTTAACACCCTGGTGGCCCATATCGAAGGGTACAGACACCGGAGAGGTACCACAGGAGTTTTATCATGACTGAGGAAGGGATTGAGGAAGCGCGTACCATGGCAAAGCAGTACGCGAAGGAAAAGGGTTATGTATTGAATACCAATGAGAAGCAGCTCTCGACCATCCTCCGAGGGCTCGCCCGGAACAAGGAGCGTTTCGGGGCGGCGTACTGCCCCTGCAGGCTCCGGAGCGGGGATCCTGAGAAGGATAAGATCATCATCTGCCCCTGCATCTACCACGAGAAGGAGATCGAGGAGCAGGGCATGTGCCACTGCAGGCTGTTCTTCAAGAAGAAGTCAGAATAATGCTTTTTGCGCCGGTATCTCCATGGAGACGGGCTGCCCTGGGGCAGCACGAGCCAACGGGGGAATCGTATATGCATGTCCCCGTGAAGGGGGACAGGGGTTTTTCTCCGTCGAGCCGGGGAATCGCGGCATACTCCCCTGAACGGATGGCGTGGGTGTTCCTCACGCCTGTGGTGATCTGGCTCCGAGATGCCGCGAAGGCATTGGTGGCGCTCGCTCTCCTGTTCACGCTGGCCCCGTGCTGCCGGCGTGGGCATGGGGCTGCACCCCGCCTGGGTTCTCGCGCTCATCCGTTCCCGGGGCAGGGGCATGCTGGAGCAAACAGAGGCGATGTGGCGCGGTAACCCTAATAGTCCTATACCCGGGTGGGAACCTCCGGTGTGATCGGATCCGTCATCACCATCGGGTGGCTCGCAGTCGCGCCCGGGTCCGTACGGGCGCCTATCCTGCCGGCAGGTGTATATACTTACGGAGCGATAAATCGCTCATATCCGGCCCCCGCGGGGAGGTAACAGCAGAATG
>JAAZIF010000192.1 GCA_012510335.1 Methanomicrobiales archaeon
ATGGGCTTCTCCACCTCCTGGCCGGCAACGTAGAAAGAGCTGCTGGAGGTTCGTGCCTTAATCCAGGGGCAGGAAGCAGCCCTGAGCATGGGGGGATATCGGATCACTCAAATGAGTTAAGTATACGCAATACCAAGGTAAAACCATGGATCTCCCGGAGTATATTGTAGTTTTCTGCATGGCTCCTGCTGAGGAGGCGGAGATGATCGCAAAAGCGCTCATAGATGCCCGGCTGGCTGCCTGCGTGAATACCACCGGTGTGCAGTCCCGCTACTGGTGGAAAGGGGCGGTTACCAGTAAGCCCGAACAACTCCTGATCATCAAGACACAGCGCCGCCTGCTCGACACGCTCATCTCCAGGATCGAGGAACTCCATAGCTACGAAGTCCCTGAGATCATCGCCATACCCATCATCGGTGGCAACGCCCCGTACTTCGACTGGCTCAGGGAGGAGACGACCTGATGGAGATCGTCCGCCATACCGGGATCCAGGTTCTGGGCGACGATGTGCGCAAGGTTCACGACAACATCATCGTTGAGGATCGCGTCAGGCTGTTCTTGAACGGCAAGTATCTCACGACCCTGGTGGCATGCCTCGACCGCCTCGATGAACTGGGGGCCGGGTTTATCATATGCGAGGGGCTGGCCGACGAGATCGACTCGGTGGAGGTCTCGGGGAGGGATATCTACGTCACCGCCCCGGCCGCAGGAGACGCGCACCTCGAGGTCGAGTCGTCAGGGGGCTACCGGGTGCTCGGGGAGCCTAAAGTGGTCTCTTCATCGATCACCGTCACCCCGGACGATATCCGGACGGTGACCGCCGCGATAGAGTCCGATACCTGGAGGAAGACCGGCGGCGTCCACTGCTCGGTCCTCTTCTGTGACGGTGAATTCATCACCAGGGCCTGTGACGTCGGCAGGCACAACGCCGTCGATAAGGCCGTGGGCTACGCTGCCCTCCACGGGATCGACCGGTCGAGGTGCGTGCTCGGATGCACCGGCAGGCAGCCGGCCGGGATGGTGGCGAAGGCGGCGAACGCTGGTATTTCCATAATCGCATCCCACGCCGCCTCGACCGACCGGGGCATAATCACGGCGGAACGGGCGGGACTCACCCTGATCTGCTTCTCGCGGGGGGATCGCTTCACGATCTACACACACCCCGAGCGGGTGCCCGAAGTCCTTTAAGAACTGGAGAAGACCACAAAATGACAGAAAACGACGAAAAAACCGCACTGCTCCTGCTCGGGTGCCCGCAGGTTCCCGTCCAGACGAGCATAGCGCTCTACCTGATGCATGGGCTCTCACAGCGTGGCACAAGAACGGTGATCGCCGGGACGCCTGCGGCACGAAGATTGATGGAGGTGGCCGACCCGGGCCGGCACTACCTGGGTGAGATGGTTGACCTCGATGCGATAATCGACGAGATCACGGGGAAGGTGCGGGACTTTGACCTCTGCTTTGTCCTAATCCATAACGACTCGGGGATCGCGTATGCCGGGACGATGGCCTACATATCCCGGGCGCGTCTGTATGCGCTCATCTTCGGGGAGGTCGCGGGAGAACTCGCGGAGGAGATCGAGTTCCCCTGCGAGGTCGCCGCGGCACGGGCCACCCACAACCCCATGCCGCTCAAGCGGAGACTTGACGAGGTGATGCAATGGGCTGCATCGACGCGCTGAAACCAGAGATCATGCTCTCACGGACCACCTTTAAGGAGGCGCGGGAGTACATCAGGAAGAACGTCCGGGATTACCACGAGGTCGAACCCGGCTACAGGATATTCGATGTCCATATCATAGGGGTTCCGCCGCTCTACGTCGGCGTCGATGACGAACACGTCATATTCCCCTACACCAAACCCTGCCACGGGACGTTCGTGGTGAAGATCCCGGGCGGTGATGAGATCGCGCGCCTGCGGGCGGGGAAGAAGTAACCCTTTTTTGACTCTTCAGGTCTGTTCTCACTGTCTGATGATACGGGGGTGGCATTACTCTTTTCAGGAGACGCGGTTGAGGA
>JAAZIF010000193.1 GCA_012510335.1 Methanomicrobiales archaeon
GAAGCTCTTCAGCGAGAGTTCCATGCCGATGGTGAAGAGGAGGAATATGATACCCAGTTCCGCGAGAACCTCCACATCGGCCCGGTTCGTGATGAAGGCGAGGCCGTGGGGGCCGGCGATGATGCCGGTGAGAAAGAACGCCACGATCGCCGGCATCTTCAGGCGACGGCAGAGGGCGAGTGCCCCAATAGAGAGTACGAATATGATCAGGATCTGTTCGAGAAAGGTTGCATCCATGATTGGTTCCTTGCTGTTGTATCGTACAGGCACTCTGTGGAGGGATCTGCCCGGCTTTTGATAACCCGCCTGTTAGAATACAGGAAGGTATTGCCCCTCATTTTAGATAATAATTCTGTATTTGACCCTGAAAAGATGTCCGGCGGCGGCGGGGTTTGAGGGAGGGCTTAGTATCCGCGGGCTGCCGGGGAGTTGATGCCAGAGGAGCGGTAGAGTCAGGGCGAAGAACGCCTGGAGGTCAGGCGGATGCATAATGGGATCTCCGGGAATGCCCGGGCCATTCCTGCCTGACACCCGGGAGTACGAAGTCGGGGGAAGCCCTCAAGAACTCTCGGCCGCGGATCTCCGGGAGTACCGGCGGGTGGCCCACCCGGGAACTGTGTACCGGAGGGTATGGATCCGGCCTGGTGCGTCTGCCCTATCCCCGGGAACAAATGGATGGGGTTATCTATCTGAGGATCAATCCACTTTTATGGGGCGTACTATCAGGCTTGATCTCACCGCGATCCTCGAGGCAACGGGTGAGCTGAAGCACTTCCTCGATCTGGGTAGCGCCTGCCTGAAGGCAGAGAGACCACCGTCGCAGGAAGCGTCCGAAGCGTTGATCTTTGCTCTGGCCGATGAGCTTGAGGGTCACCTGCGTGCGATGCGCGACGCGCAGGGATCCGCCACTATCGATGACCTGCGTGTCTGGATCCAGGCATGGATCGAGGAGCGCCGGGAGGCGTTCCTGGAAGAGGCGACGCAGAAGTAGGCACAGGCATCCCCGGATTGTCCTGCGGCAGGCGAGGCACCGGCCAGATACAACCGGAGGTTCTTCTCTGCCGGCCACCACTGTAGCCCGTGATGCCGGGGGTTTGAGCCCATCCGGACGATGATCGGCCGGTTGAATGGTCTTGCAGACTGGAATCCCCTGCGGGGTCTGGATCTCCGTCATGAGCTCGATGATCGAGACCGGCACCGCCGCGGGTGAGTGGCCCCCTGGCCACTGCCTTCCGGGTGGCGCTGGCCTCACCGGGATAATAGAACGCTTCCCTGCGCGAGATAGTCAAAAGGCATCTTTTGAAGGGTCAATCCCGAAGAACAGGATGCTGCTATGGGGATTCGAACCCCAGTCGTGGGAGTGAGAGTCCCACATGATTGGCCGGTCTACACTATAGCAGCACATGCATCATTGTGCTCTATGTTATCTGTAATATCAGTACTTATACCTATCCCTGGACCTCCGGTCGCCGGTTCTGCTGCCACCCCCAGAATCCAGGCAAAATCCTGGCCCTGCTCTCACCCCGGTTCCCTGATACCCACCACAGACATCAATAAGTATATTCCGGGCATACCTGTACCGGCAGCAATGGCCAGTCTCGAAGAACAGGTTCGGGAACTTGAGGACGAGATCAAGAACACCCCATACAACAAGGCGACCTCCAAACACATCGGCCGCCTCAAGGCGAAACTCGCGAAGATACGCGACGACGCGGTAGCCCGGGCCATCGCCTCATCCGGCGGCGGCGATGGTTACTCGGTGAAGAAGTCGGGGGACGCCACCGTCGTCCTGGTCGGTTTCCCGTCCGTTGGGAAGAGTACGCTCTTAAATGCGCTCACCGATTCTGAGATCAGCGAGACGGCGGCCTACGCCTTCACGACCACATCCGTGATCCCGGGCGCGATGGAACACCGGGGTGCAAAGATCCAGGTTCTGGATATCCCCGGCCTGATCGCCGGCGCCGCCATGGGCAAGGGACGCGGGAAGGAGGTCATCGCCGTCGTGCGGAGCGCCGACCTGATCCTCGTTCTGGTCGACGTCTTCAACGAACAGCATACGGATGTCCTCCTCCGCGAGCTCCACGATGCCGGGATCAGGATCAACCGGCAGAAGCCTGATATCACCATAAAAAGAACCTCAAGCGGTGGCATCAGGCTCAACACCGTCGGCAGCATCGATCTCGATCTCGAGGAGATCCGCTCGATCCTTGCGGAGAGCAGGATCGTAAATGCGGATGTCCTGATCCGCGGCGATGTCACCCAGGATGACTTCATCGATGCGGTGATCGGCAACCGGATCTACGTTCCCGCGTTCATAGCGGTAAACAAGGTTGACCTGGTGGACGAGAAGATGCGGAGAGATATAGAGAGGGAGCTGGCCGGGCGGTTTGGCGAGCCTCCTGTCATGGTATCGGCACAGAGCGGCTACCATATCAAAGACCTCAAAGACACCATATTTGACCATCTGGGGTTCATGCGGGTCTACCTCAAACCCCTCGGCAGCCCTGCAGACATGGACGAACCGCTGATCATACAACATCCCGCCACGGTCGAGGATGTATGTAACCGGCTTCACCGGGACTTCGCAGACAGGTTCCGGTATGCCAGGGTCTGGGGCGACTCGGCAAAACACGACGCGCAGCGTGTCGGGATTACACACCAGCTGGCGGACGGTGACATACTCTCCATCGTCACCCGCCGCTGATCACTTCCCTGAGGACCGGGAGGGGCGCATCGGTCTTTATGGCCGTCCCCGAGTAATGCGCACGGCTCGCCCGGTAACCGAGATCCTCTAATTCCTTGATGACGATCCCGATGCCGGCAGGGGAGACCCGCATCTCTTTTGCGATGACGTGATAGTCGTAGTGGCTCGATATCTCAAGCTCCCGGCGGCAGGTATCGAGCAGCCGCAATATCCTCGGGGCGGTGCCCGCTGCCACGTCAGGCAGCGCCTCCTGCATCCTGCCAAGCGTCGCATCGTTGTTGATACGCCCCATCCAGAGGGGGCCGACCGGGACGAGATCCGCGCCGCAGAGCGCGCATACCTCAGGTTCAGGGAGCATCCCGGTCTGCTCCGAGCGGTAGAGGCAGTGCGAGCACTGCATTATGTAGCCAATCCGCGCAAGCGTCCGGTCGGCTGCCGCCGCACCGCCCCTGATCGCCAGGTGCAGGCGGTGGAAGTGTTCGTGCGCGTAGCAGAATATCGGCTCGATGCCCCGGTCGTACTTGATCACCTCGCGCACAACAAACCCGAGCAGTGTCCGTAGCCCGATCTCGGCGTGATACTCGGTGTTCCTGGGGCGGGAGAAGTAGCGGCGCATACCTGCCTTCAGGTGCGCTCCGCAGAGAGGCGCCGTATCGGTCGCGGTGACGAAGAGGTAGTCCCTGGCGCTCCGGGCCGCGGAATCGATGAATGGTGCCGGCGTCCCGAAGGGATCGAGATCGACGGCACCAAACCTCCTGCTGCTCATCAGCGCGTTTGCATCCTCCCCTGTGACCTCGGCGGTGAGGCCCAGCGCCCTGACATTCTCCCTGATCAGGCCAACAGCCCCCGGGTTCCGGTCGTTGATCGTCACCGGTATCCCTACCTCGTATGCTACCCTGAGCCCACGGGCACCGGACGCCCCCATGGCATCGAGGTAACTCCCCGGCCGCAGGGTGGAGAGGAGGAGGACGGTGGAATCCCGGTTCAGCTCCATGCGCGGATTGTAAAAGACCGGGCCACCTCCGGGTGGAAACTGAAGGCAAGGATCCTGTTCGGGCACGAAAAATCGAGTTTTCCCCTCGATAACCTCAATAACATCCATCTTTCTAGAAAAGCTGGATTCTCGATATCATTATACCTTCTCATGAGTATTACTATTGCCACGTTATATGGGCTTGTGGCCTAGCCAGGATATGGCGTCAGCCTCCTAAGCTGAATATCGGGGGTTCGAATCCCCCCAAGCCCGTTAATCCCTAAGAGCCCCGGACACCGGGTTATTTATCTTCCGCGCATCAAACCCTTCGGGGATGAGTGTCTCTGCTTTTATAAGGATCACCCGTCCACACAATGCTGCCGTTGCCGGCCTCACCGCACTTCTCGGGTATCTTATCGCCACAGGGACGCTCACGCTGCCATCGTTCCTGCTCGCCGTGGTCGTCGCGCTCATCACTGCCGCCGGAAACGTCGTAAACGACATATATGATGTAGATATCGACCGTATCAATCGACCCGACCGGCCCATACCCTCCGGAGAGATCAGCCTCCGGGGGGCAAAGGCGTACACGGTGGTGCTCTTTGCGGGCGGGATATCCCTCGCCACCCTGACGACACCGCTCTGCCTCCTGATCGTCCTCATCAACTCGACGGTACTGGTCGTCTATGCTGCCTGGCTGAAACGGACCGTGTTATCCGGCAACATCGCCGTCGCCTACCTGGCAGCCAGCGTATTCCTCTTCGGGGGCGCGTTTGCAGGCATCGAGGGGCTTGTCCGGAATATACCTCTCGCGACGATCACGTTCCTTGCCACCATCGCAAGAGAGATCCTAAAAGATGCAGAGGACGTGGACGGTGATGCGGCCGGCGGCGCACGCACCCTCCCCATAATCATCGGCATCCAGGAGACGGGTGTGGTGGCGTTCACCTGCGCCTGCGCCGCCGTGGCGGCAAGCCTCCTCCCCGTCGGAGACTGGTGGGGCCCCTTCTACCTCGTCGCCATCGGGTTTGTGGACGCCGTCATTCTCTTCGGGGCTTCCCGGGGCCTCCGATGCATGACGCCGGACTGTGTCCGGCGATCCGGAGCGACATCGATCCTGCGGGCCGGTATGTTCGCCGCGCTTGCGGTCTTCGCGGTTGCATCGGTGATGCAGTAAGTTATTCCCGGACACCCTGTGATAATTTTATCTGGTTGTGGGCTGAGCTGTTATCCGGGAGTTCTTCATGAAAATTTACCGGCACGGAGATACATACATAGCACCGAAAGGCTCCTTTTTTGACGGAAACGTGAAGATAAATGGGAATTTCATAGTTCCCGGGGAGACGCACATCTGGGGCAATGTAATCGTTGCCGGCTGCTTCGAACTCGGGGCGTACTCGACGATCGGTGGTTACGTCGAGGCGGAGAAGATCATCATCGGCCATGATGCCAGGATAAAAGGACCGCTCACGGTCCTGAAGACCGCCACCGTCTGCGACAACGCATACCTTCACTCTATCCGGGCCGGGGGGGATATCACCCTCCGGCCGGGGGTGAAGGTCGGCGATGTCAGCAGCGAGGAGACGATCTATGTCTACGGCAAGATCGCGAGCGAACGGTTATTTGGCAGGGCTGTGAAAGTTTACGGAGTCTGACGGTAGCTCGATGCCGAGAAGGGCGGCATCCCTCACCGCGGTCCAGTTTGCAGCCGTCTCCACACACCCGTCAGTGAAGTTCACCACACCGATGGAGGTAACCCCTATCCGGTCGGCCATATCGATCCCCTCTTTTATCTCCATGAGGCAGCCGACGCCTATGATCGCCCGAGGGTGATACTTCTTGACCATGCGCTTGATGAACGTCGAGCCCGGGACGATGAAAACACGATATCCGATCCCTTCGAGCCACGTCACATTCTCCCCGACGTTACAGCGGCCACAGCGCCGACATTTCAGGCCTTCCGGCGTCAGGTGTGCCGGGCACTCCGCTGAACGCAGGCACTGGGGCAGGAATATAGCCCGCTGCTCCACAGGGGTCTCCGAGAAAGCCTTCGTGTTCATCGTGTTCCTGAGCGTTATGAAGAACGTGATGAGATCCTTGTCATCCAGTCCCAGGAGCTTGCAGAACGCCTTAACGAGCCCCTCCAGGAGGACCATGCCCGATATCAGAACCCTCGGAAGGTAGAACTTCCCCCTGGTTATCGAGACGGCGGCGATTATCGCAAGGACTATCGCTGCAAACACCATTCCAAGTATGATAATGAGCGTGATCTCCCCTATAAGGACCATCAGCCCGACCCAGATCCCTGTGTCAAAGAATGCCATTATTATAGATTCTCCCTTTTTCCTACCAGCCTGAACGATTCCGCGTATGGCGGCCGGAGCACCCCGATCTCGGTTATGATAGCATCGACAAGGTCGAGGGGGGTGGCGTCGAAGGCGTGGTTGAGCACGGCCACCCCATCGGGCGCGAGCTGGCACTCGCCGCAGTATGCAAGTTCATCCCGGTCCCGCTCCTCGACGGTGATCTCCTCCTCAGTCCGGGCAGTGTCGAACGTGGAGGCCGGCGCCGCGACGTAGAACGGTATACCGTGATGGCGGGCAGTGACGGCGTGCATGTATGTTCCGATCTTGTTGAAGACCGCGTCCTTCGTTATACGGTCTGCGCCGACGATGACGAGGTCGATCATTCCTTTACGCATAAGGTATGCGGCCGATGAGTCCGGTATCAAGGTCACGTCGATCCCGTCCCGTGCTAGTTCCCAGCAGGTTAGCCGGGATCCCTGGTTCAGGGGCCGGGTCTCGCAGGCGATCACCCGCACGTTCTTGCCGGCGGCGACCGCCGACCTGATCACCCCGAGCGCCGTCCCCCAGCACCGGCAGGCGAGCGCTCCCGCGTTGCAGTGAGTGAGCGCGGTGCAGTCGACAGGAAAGAGGTCTTCGCCGAACGCACCGAGTCTCCGGCAGGTCAGTTCATCCTCCTCGGCGACTATGTTTGCCTCTGCGATCGAGAGTGCTTTTGCCTCTTCAACCGACACGGCCATCGCAACCTTTCGCACCACGCGGTCGATCCCCCACGCAAGGTTCACCGCGGTCGGCCGGGTGCTTCTGAGGAGGTCAGCAGCCCGGCCGACCTCCACCCTGAACCGCTCCAGATTCTCTTCAGTGCTCCGCGTGGCCGCAAGCGCCACACCCATCGCTCCCGCGACACCCAACGCAGGCGCCCCCCTGACCTCGAGCCTCCGGATCGCCCGGGCAAGTTCTTCGACGGTGGTGCATCGCACCACCTCGCACCGGCCGGGGAGGAGGGTCTGGTCTATGTAGACGATGCTCCCGGTCTCTTCCTCCCACGCTATGGTGAAGGGTTCTATCTCTCGCATGCCTGTTCATCCCGCCCGGATCACATCGAGATAGGCCTGCATCGCCGCCGCACCGCCCATGGCGACCGAATCCGGTATATCTCGCGGCGTGGTGGCCGCCCCCGCCACGTAGATCCCGGGCTTCACCGTGAGGACGGGACCGACTTTCTGGTCGGCAACACTGAAAAACCCTGTCTCGTCCTGCGGTATGCCAAGCATTTTTGCGATCTCACCCGCCCCGCTTGAAGGCTCAAGCCCGACCGAGAGCACCACGAGATCGGGGCGAACCGTCTCCATCTCGCAGGTCTCGGTGTTCTCTGTGACCAGCATCAGGTGGTCGTTATCCGCAAGCACCTCCCCGGGGAACCCGCGGATGAACCGGACCCCGAGGCTCTGCGCCCGCTCGTAGTACTCCTCGTAGCCCTTGCCGTATGCCCGGATGTCGTTGTAAAAGACAGTGACCTCGATACCGGGGTTCTTCTCCCGGATGAGCATGGCGTTCTTCATCGCGTACATGCAGCAGACCCCGGAGCAGTAGGGCCGGCCGGCGGCGATATCACGGGAACCGACACACTGGACGAA
>JAAZIF010000194.1 GCA_012510335.1 Methanomicrobiales archaeon
CGGGAATATATCCCGATCCAATCCTTTTATCCATCGATTTTACATTTCCTTTCATATATTCCATCGACTCCAGGTACGCCGCATGGAGGTGAGCGCAACAGTAGTTATAATGACACTTGATCTCTCAATTAATAACACTTTTGAAAAAAACTGTGCAATTTTATTAGACATAAGATATACTATTTATGAATAACAGCACCTCAACCCGTATACAAGTCTGTCGCCACCCGACTCATCTAAACCACACGATATCCTGTAGATTATAAAACAGTGCAGGATAAGGGTGGGAATTCAGCCTTTGGGGAACAAAAAACCTGTGACACCTCAACCGGTTACGCAAATCCCCGGATCGCCTCGACCGGGTTCATCCGGGTCGCTTTCCTGGCAGGGTATATGCCGGCCACGAGAGAGAATATGACCGCGATACCGAGGCCGGCAAGGAGCAGGCCAGGGGAGAGGCGCGCGATCTCGCTCCCGAAGATACTGGAGAACTCCGGGCCGAGCCGGGCGATGATGAACGGTCTGCCGGCCACGTTCATAACCGATGTGAAGAGAACACCAAAGACCCCACCCAGGACTCCCCCGATGACCCCGATCAGCAGGCACTCGTAGAGCACAAGCCGGATCACGTCGTTCTCTGAGGCCCCGATGGCCATGGTGATCCCGATCTCCCTCGTCCGCTCGTAGACCGAGGTCGTCATGGTCGTGGTTATCATCATCCCCCCTACCACCAGCGCAAAGGCGGCAAAGATCATAAATACGATCATAACAGCGTCCATGAACTGGTTTACCGCCCGTATCTGCTCAAACGCACCCGACGCTTCAAGCCCCTGGCTGGTGATCCGGTCCACAACCGGGAAGACCCGGTCAGGGTCATCAACCCTGACAAAGACCGTATCGTAGCCCTGCTCACTCCCCCGGATCGCCGCTGCGCTCTCCATATCGATGAGCATCATCCGGTCAAATTTGTCATCCCGGCTCCCCAGGACTCCTGCGATCACGAGCGTCACCTCTTTGTCGCCGGGCATCCCCTGCTCATCGTACTCCCGCACCATGGCGATGAAGGGATCGCCCATCCGGATACCCTCGTTCCTCTGGAGCATCGCCGCAAGATCAGCGCCCACAACCACCTCGTTTGCCCAGGGCGAGAAGGCCCCCCCGCCGGTATACCTGAGGCGGAGCACCTCATCGATCTCATCAGCCCTCACCGCCAGGATCTGGAGAAATGTCTGTTTTTTTGTGGCATACGAATCAGAGAAGGCCGAAGCTGTAGCAGTCACGTGGGGAATGGAGCGGAGTTGATCCACGCGCGCCCGGGTGATGAGCTGGGTCACCTCCCGGTCGGTCTGCGGATGGACCTCGATGAGGGTGAGGTCTGACTGCGCCCTGACGGTCTCGATGGCCTGGTAGCGGATCCCCTCGCCGAGCGCGACAACCCCGATGATCGCCGCCACCCCGATCGCGATCCCGATTACCGTGAGTGCTACGCGGAGGCGTTTGCTGTGGAGCTGGCGTGCGGATAGCCTCAGGAACTCAACCTCCCGGCCGATCATGCCACCACCATCCCATCCCGGAGTTCGATGGTTCTATCGCAGTAGGATGCCAGTTCGCGCTCATGTGTCACGACAAGGAAGGTGACATGTTGCTCCTGGTTGATCGTGCGCATTAACCGGTATATCCCGGCGCTGGTCTTTGAATCGAGGTTTCCAGTCGGTTCATCAGCGAGGATGATGTGAGGCCCTCCCACGAGTGCCCGTGCAATCGCTACCCTCTGTTGCTCCCCGCCGGAGAGCTCGTGCGGGAGGTGATCGGCCCGATCCTCAAGGTCGACCAGGGTCAGCAGGCGCAGCGCCTGCTGCTCCCGCTCCTTCCAGGGCATGTAATTAAAGAGCAGGGGGTATGCGACATTCTCGATCGCGGTGATGGTCGGGATCAGGTTGAACTGCTGAAAGACAAAACCCACCTCAGTCCGCCGGAGTCGGATCAACCTCCTGCGGTCCGCATAATCGATCCTCTCATCATCAAAGTACACAGATCCCCCGGTGGGGGCATCAAGCCCCCCCAGGATGTTCATGAGGGTGCTCTTCCCGCTCCCGCTCCTCCCGATGAGCGCCACAAACTCTCCGGGGGCGATCGCGATCGAGACGTCGCGGAGTGCGGTGACCCCGTTCTCAAACCTCCTGGTCAGGGACTCTGTTCGGATACCTTCTGTCATCCCTCATCCCCTGCGAACCGGATCGCCAGGATCGCGTTTGTAAGCTGGAAGTAATCACCCTGGTCGCGGACGACGACCCTGTTACTCTCCCTCCTGAGGTA
>JAAZIF010000015.1 GCA_012510335.1 Methanomicrobiales archaeon
CCCTCGGGGAGTTCACCCTCGATGGCGTCGACCTGACCGTCGGCGACGCTGAGTACTTCATCATACTCGGCCCGACGGGTGCGGGAAAGACCATCCTCCTTGAGACGATAGCGGGGATCTACACGCCCGCCGCAGGAACGATCAGCCTCGACGGCCGGGACATCACCCGCACCGACCCGAAGGACCGGGGGATCGGCATGGTCTACCAGGACTACATGCTCTTTCCCCACCTGACCGTTGAGGAGAATATCGGGTTTGGCCTCCTGCAGAAGAAGGCCGACCCCGGCCAGATCCGCGAGGTGGTCAGTGAGACCGCAGACCTGCTCGGTATCGGCCACCTCCTTTCGCGCTCCCCCGAGACACTCTCGGGCGGCGAGCAGCAGCGGGCCGCGATCGCACGCGCCCTCGTCCTCCAGCCCCGTGTCCTCCTCCTGGACGAACCGCTCTCCGCGCTCGACGCCGCCACGCGCGACCGTCTCCGGCGGGAACTCAAGTCCGTCCACCGGGCGACCGGCACGACGGTCGTCCACATCACCCACCACTTCGAGGATATATTCGCCCTCGCCGACCGGGTGGCGGTTATGCAGGATGGAAGGATCGCCCAGACCGGAACACCGGACGAGGTCTTCAGGAAGCCGGCCACCGAGTTCGTCGCGGCCTTCACCGGCATGGAGAACGTCTTTTACGGTGTATCGAGGGTCAGGTCCGGCGAGGCGACGATCGACCTCGGCGCGATCACCCTCCGGACCGTCACCGCGGTCGAGGGGGATGTCTGTGTCGGTATCCGGCCGGAAGAGATGATCGTCTCAAGGGAGGCGTTTGAGTCGAGCGCCGTAAACGCCTTCTCAGGGATGGTGACCGAGATCCAGAGAAACGGCATATTCTCACGGATCGTCATAGATGCCGGCCTCCCCTTCGTCGCCGTCCTGACCCGGCAGAGCGTCGCCCGCCTCGACCTCGTCGAAGGAGAGCAGGCCCATGTCACGTTCAAGGCCTCGGCGGTCCACGTCTTCCCCCGGTAGCGGGGTTTTTATCTCGCGGGGGCTTACTGGATGACCAATGGAGAGCGAGATCTCAGAAAAGATCGCCTTCGCCGCCGCAGAGGCTGCCCTTGCCACCCGGTTCGATCTGCCGGCGGATGCGCTCATCCCCCTCATCTTCTCGCTCCACTACGGGGGTAACTGGAGTTACTCCGGGAGCGAGATCACCGCCATATCGGCCATGAAGAGGGCGACGGTCTACGATGACGAGAGCCGGACGGGCTACTCC
The DNA here is from genome assembly GCA_012510335.1 of Methanomicrobiales archaeon. GTDB lineage: Archaea > Halobacteriota > Methanomicrobia > Methanomicrobiales > Methanoculleaceae > Methanoculleus. The sequence continues at coordinate 1,270 of JAAZIF010000015.1, forward strand.
CTTGAGGAGATCTACCTCTTTGTAAACCCGGTGTTCCTGCACCGGGAGGGCACGGTCCACCGGCTCGAAAAATGCGGGGATGCGCCGGCACGGGTGCTTGCCCGGCGGCCCTACCGGGTGAGGCTCCGCGCTGACCGGGTCATCCGGATGACCGTCCACCCGCTCGATCGCGAGATCAGGACCGAGGAACTCGATCCCGGGGAGATGACCTTCTCCGGTCGCGGGACAGGATATCGGAGGAGGGGGACTCTGGGCCTTCAGGCTCAGGTGAGGAGGACAGACTGGAGAACTGCAATCACGAGGCACACCGCCGGGGCGTCCGGCACGACGGCCCCGGCAGGTGCCTTCGAGGCTTTACCATGATGCGCTGCCGTGCAGTGGCACCATATCCTGAGTTTAACTATAAGTATTTAACTATATCTGATTTTAAACCTATTCTGGTTCACATGTGTCGAGGAGCGAACCTCAGGCATGAGGATCTGGTGCCGGGCAGTTTCGTGCGAGATATCACGTGCGGGGGAGATCGTCTCATATCCTTTTCTGAGGATGCACCCGGAATGGGATGCAGAGAGATCCCTCCCATGCATCACGCCGGAGGCATTGAATCCGCGAACGGCAGTAATAGCAGGGTGGGAGGTTCTCCCCGGCACCCCTCCGGGACATCCGGGACGATCTCCATCCGGTGCGTTTCCTTTCCTTTTCCCGGATGCTTGAGGCTTTTTTACGCTGATGAGAGAGGATCTCAGGGCCTGACTGCAACCTGCATAATTCATGACATCGACTGCAGAGATACAACTCCGGTGTTCCTGCTGGAGCGGTCACCGCTCCGTTTCTGTTCACTCAATGATGCATCGCTATCGCGATGACACCAGCATATACTATAAACTATAATTATTTAACTTTATTCATTTGTTGAGTGAAATTGATTTACAGATCTGGACAGTGTATCACAGGGTGGGCCTCATAGGCATCCGCTCCCGGAATGCATTGCCGGCCCATTTCACCTCAAACAGAGGGTGCGCTGGAGCGGACGGCTTGCGGCATCCCCCCGGCACTCATCCGGGGCTGCAGCTCCGCGCGGTCTGCCGCGCGGGGCCGGGCCACTTCGCGTATGCGATGTAGTATCTCCAGGAGCACCTCCTCATCGGTCGGCAGACCCAGATCGAGGATCTTGCGTAGCCGGATGGGGATGGAATCCATCCGGTAACCCGTCCCCTCACAGTCGATCCCCACGCACGCGACCGGTATATGGACATCCGCAAAGGCGGTGCTGAGCGAGACGAAGGGATCGATGACGATCGTGGAGATCCTCGCGAGGTGTTCGTTGCACTTCCCGGGCAGGTGTGCCCCGGGATCGGCGCCGATGATGAGACAGGCGTCGGCCTCTCCCCGACCGAGGAGGTCGATCACCGTGGTCTCGCCCGGATTGTAGTACGGCACTCCGCGCGCGAAGTCGACGCCGTACGGGAACCCGGTGAGGTAGGAAAATGTCTGGTTGGTGCCGTTGACGTTCCAGTGCCCCCGCATGGGCGTTAAGACGAACTTTGTGTGCCGGTTGAGTTCATCGACGAGCTCGATGGCGTTGCGCACGTTCTTGTACCTGCCCGGAGACTGCGTCAGACCTATACCGGTGAAGAGCGCCCCGAACCGTGCATTCATGCAGAGGTCAGCGAGCCACACCAGTCTCTCGCGGGGGATGCCCGCAACCTCGGGAGGGAGGGTATCTGCATGGCCCCTGATGATCGCCCGCAGGGCTGAGAAGGCAGCATAATCTCCGCCGGGTTTGATCCTGATGAACTCATCAGCGATCTTTGCCGTATCGGTCTTCCTGATATCCACGACGACGAGCGTCCGGTCAAGATGCCCGTTATCCCTGTACCGGCCGTTGACGAATGTTGTATACCGTGAAAGATGGCGGGGATGCGACTCTATCGGGTTAGAACCCCAGTAGATCACGACGTCTGCCCGGTTCTTCACCACGCCGAGCGAGCAACCGGGGTGCCCGACCTCCTGGATGCCCATGATCGAGGGGCCGTGGCAGATCGAAGAGCAGTTATCGATGACGCCCCGGATCTCCTCGGCGATATGGATGCCGATGCACTGCGCCTCCGAGGAAGTGCCGCTCCATCCAAAGAGGACCGGCCGCTCGGCGTTGCCGAGCACCTCCGCAGCATACCGGATCGCTTCACGAAACCCGATCGTCACCCACGATCCCCCGCTCCTTGATATGGGGGATATGAGGCGATTTTGCGAGAGGAACTTCTCTGAGCCCATCACACAGGCGTTGTCGACCGCCGTGACGACGCCGCCCTCTACCCGGACGACAAGGTCATCGCAGAGACATCCGCAGAGAGGGCAGACGACGTCATGGACCGGTACGCTATCCCCTTCGTCCCTTTTGGGTGCCGGCACCTGAGGGCATGCGATGCCGCCCTGATCTATGAGGATCTCCCACCCCGAGCGCTGTCGGGCATCGGTCAGGGCCAGCGACCCCTCCATCCACTTGTAGTCCGGGGCACCGGTCCCATGTGTATCCGCATGCAGGATGGCGTTTGCATGCGGCCCGCAGGGGAGGAAGACGGTTCCCGGTACGAGGTCTTCGGACGGTGTCACCGAAAAGACCTCTTCCCCTGCAACGGTCGATATGAGGAGTGAATCTCCCTCTTTTGCACCAAGTTCCAGGAGATCGAAGGGATGGACGAAGCAGCGGCCGGTTTCCCGGGAATATGCCGGCGTATCTTTGTGGTAGAGCTCTCTACCCTGCATGATCGTCCTCCCGCTTGTGATGAAGAACCTCATGAATGGGTATTCCTGCCCGGCGATGATAAGAGTTTCGAATATTGATTTACAATACCAGATTGTTAAATGTAATTCATGTACTCCCGGGGTTGTGTTGCCGGGTGTCAGCTTCCCTGGCACGTTGTCATAGAACCTTGCCTTTGCCGTTGGTGTCCTGCTCATTGCCGTCTGCCTTACGGTCCCCAACATCCTGACGCCGGTAACCGGGGCGCTCCTGCACGAGCTCCCCTCGATCCCGGTGATCGCTAACTAAGCGTGGTTGATTGGAG
>JAAZIF010000195.1 GCA_012510335.1 Methanomicrobiales archaeon
CATACTGCAAGTATTCATTTATGAGGTCATCGAGTTTTTCAGAAGGAGTTGGATCGAGAACCAGTAGTCTCGGCGTATATCCGGAATCGTGGCAATCCCTTGCGAAATCGAGTTCTTCTCTGAAGCGCCCCTGACCACTCGCTGCAATGGTCACTCTCATCTTAAACTCGTATGCGTCTCTTCCCTCAATGCAATCGACCTGTCTACCTTTAGCTTTATCTCCCGCTCGTCTTATTGGAGATTTCTTTGCAGAATATGAAACTCCTCCCAGTGCATTGCATAAGATCGGTTCGAATAAGTATCCTGTCTCTTGTGCAGCCCTGTTATCAATATCATAAAGCCATTTTCTCCACACGAGCCACGATGCAAGTGTTTCAGATGGCTTCATTCCATATTCCAATAAGCATCGTGGAACAATTTGCTCCATCAGGGGGATTTTTTGGTTTTTAAGAATTGAATCGTATTTTATCCGCCTTTTATGCAGTTCAGCCAGACTTATGAAATACGTCGGAAAGTTATCGATCTGACTTTTAAAAAGGGTATACGTATCCTCAAAAGATACTTGATGAGTAACTGGTTGCTTAAACCATTGAAGGGGGGTGCTGTAGTAATCGATCTTTTCTTCACTCCCGGTATAATCGCTAACCAGGTTCATTACGTTTAAATCGCCAGCAATCACTGCACATAGGCGGAGAAGCTCATGATCCTCAAGATACACTGGTAACTCTCTACTTCCAAGAGTTCTTGAGTAATTTATTGTTCTTCTGTCATCCATGCTGAGTGAAGGCATTAGTCCGTTCCTCTAATTCTGAGAGCATTTTCGCAAGAGCAGGACTGTAAGAAGTCGCTTTACTGGCATTTATACCCAGCCATCGACCTCGATACGAGTCGTAGTATCTCCCTTTTGAACTCTCTCTTATGTGTGCTGCCAGTTTCTGCATAACCAATGGGGGAACAGCATTTCCGATCTGAGTTGCAATTGATCCCCACGATCCTTTAAATTTGTACCAATCCGGAAACGACTGAATCCTTGCGCACTCTCTAAGAGACAGCAGTCGATTTTCTGTAGGGTGGACAAACTCTGCTGATGCTGCAGATGTAATCGTTAACGAAGGTTGAGATCCAACCAGTCTTTTTAAGCCAGAGGGCGCTCCTCCACGCTTATCACAGGGGGTTCCGTCCATTACACGCCTATACGCACGTTTATTGAAACTGGCGTGCTGCAACTCTACTGGTAGATTTTTCATAGTCTGGCCTTCTTTAAGTGCCTGTATTCGCTGCTGGTATAATTTATTCAGTTTTTTCACGTGGTGATGAGAAATCTTGTTACCCTCTTCTACGCGCAGCATCGACTGATATGCGTTAGTGGGTGGGTGGTTGTAACATTGATCACTCGATTCTATAGGGGAAGGGAGATCTCCAATAGCATCAAGTATGGAGACGTACGGCTTGAGGTTAGTAAGAGTTAGTTGTTTCAACTCCCTGTGGGATGCATCTGGAAATGAAAAGAGACACTGTTCTAAATTTCCAACAACTAATACGCGTTTTCGCTTCTGGGGTAAACCATACCTTTCCATATACAATTTTTCTGCTCTTATCCAATATCCAGCTTCGAGTAACCTGGTGATAGCCTCGATAAAGTAGTAGCCACCCCTGGCAGTCAAGAGTCCTTCAACATTTTCCATTACAAACCATGGCGATCGTATCTCTGCCACAATTTCAACGAAACGCCTTAAAAGAGCGTTTCTCGGGTCGTCCCAATCTTTAGATCCTGCAGAGCTAAACCCCTGACATGGTGGTCCACCTACGATCAGGTCAACATCGCTCATATCCAACTGGGCATGATCTAACAGGGCATCCACGCTTGTTTTTGAAAGATCTGCACACAATGGAGTTGAACCGATGTTATAGGAGTATGTTTTACACGCATCGGTATCAATATCTACAGCCAGAGGTATCGCGAAACCTGAATTTTTGAGCCCCAAACTACATCCCCCACAACCGGAGAACAAACTAATAGCCTTTTTCACCATTGGGTTCCTGCGTGAATTCTACATACTCATAGGACAGAATCATTCATTACTTTTGCCATACGGCGTGTATTTCCGGAACTCTTAATGAGGCTGGCAGGTTTTATCTTGTGGGGCCATGGCACAGCTGTGCTCGCACATCCGGTATCGCCGGACAGGGAGAGGTTGTTACCACCATCCCCGGGAACCTTACGTGCGATCGTGTTTTTACGGTTCACGCGCTCCACCGCCCTGTTTGGGGAGGGAGCACAGTCGTTTGCCTTTGCAATCCGGGTCTGTAGTCTGCTAACAATTCCCCGCCGGTATGCTTACCGCCGTTTGGCGTTGTTACACTGCGCCGGCCACGCCCGGCCGGGTTTCAGTATATACTTCAGCCACGTGTATCGGGGTGCGGGCGTCCCCGGCGTTCTCCTGGAAGCATGAATATAGCTTGCAGAGGAGCGATGCGCCGTATCGCTCTACCTGATTCCATGGGTCACGGCCGATGAGATCGGCCAGTGCAGCAGGAGTCTGCGGGAGATCCGGTTGGTATTCCGACGAAACCGGGGAATATTGTGCCGGCGACGACACATGGGCCGGCCGGCGATGGGATCCTGTTCGCTCATAGGGGTCCAGGTAATTTTTTGACGGTTATAACGGAATACACCCCTCCGTCGCCTCCTCACGCGGGTTGCATGAAGGGGATGTTGTTGTGGGTGGTCAAAAAGGAATGAGCCTTTCTTTATATACCCTGGTCAGATACGTATGAGCGTATACAAACACCCTCTCCAGGAGATCCGCGGATCTTCCCTGGAGCACACCCCGCGATCACCGCCGGCTACACATCGCCCTCTGCTCACTCCGGCCGGGGGAGAGACTCCTCATCCTGTGGCGGCGTGAGCCCACGGTAAAGGGCCGCGATCAGGGCCACTCCGAGGGTAGTCGGCACGTAGAATGATGCTTTTGTGCTGCCGGCATCATCGAGGGTGCGGGCCTGTTTGGTGACAAGCCCTGCATTCGTGAGGGCTCTCAAGGCTCTCGCAATCTCCGGGGGCTCCGCCTCAAAGAGATCCCGGATCTGGTTGAACCGGAGCCCTTCGTCCCTCTGCAGGAGCGCTATGTAGATCGCCCACGCCTTCTTGTTCCCCAGGGGGCCCGTGGCGTTGATGATCACCGAAGGGATCTCGGATAAGTGTTGTTCAACGATATTCCTGTTCATGGTCTGCACCCGGATCCTGTAAGGTTCTTTATTTGTTACCCCTGTATATAATGCTGAGTGACAGATCTGTCATCATGGTTATTCATACCGGCATCCGGCAGAAAGGCCGGAGAATATATCGTCAGACCCCCGTGGGGCCGGCCCCATCGCTTTGAGGTGCCTCCATCATGCCGCAACGGATCCTTCCATCCGTACCTGTAATGCCGGGCGACTCTGATATCATCAGGGCAGCGCTTGAGCGAGCCCGTGAACTCGGGGCGGACGCCGCGGGCGCCGCTCCTGCTTCCCGTCTCGTTGACTGCCCTTCGGCGGTTGCGGACGGATACCGGGGATCAGCGGCCGGCCGGGGGATCTACATCGTCCTCGCTCTCCACCACCCCCCCGAACGCCCCGAACTCGACCTCTGGGAGGAGGGGCGGGGAACGCCCGGCGACCGGATCCTCCAGGGGATCGCAAAGAGCCTCGCCCGGTGGCTGCAGGATGTATACGGTGTCAGAACCCGGGTCATCCCCTACCAGATCGAGGACGGAGGCATCTACCTCAAAGATGCGGCATGCATGGCGGGCATCGGGAGTATGGGGAGGAACAACCTTGTCCTCGCCCCGGGCTACGGATCGTGTCTCCGGTTCCGGGCGGTGTGGGCGGACCTGGACGGCCTGGAGGAGGATCCCCCGGTTCACGACTCCCCCTGCGCCGGCTGTGTGGGGTATTGCATCAGGGCCTGCCCGATGGATGTCTTCAGAACCGGGCGGTACAGCCGGGAGCGATGCCTGGCGCGGATGGAGGCTGATAAGGCCTCTGGCAGGATGCGGATCGACCACTGCCGGGCATGCGAGCTTGCCTGTCTCAGGCAGAACGCTCCGCCCTGAGTTCCTCGAGCTCTGCCATCACAGCATCCACGTGCCCCTTCACCCTTACCTTCCGCCAGACGGCAGCGACCACCCCCTCTGGATCGATGATGAATGTGCTCCGCTCGACGCCCATGTACTCCCTCCCGTACATCTTCTTTGGAACCCAGGTGCCGTAAGCCTCGATCGCCCGGCGCTCGGGGTCTGAGAGGAGGCGGACCGTGAGATCGTGCTTTGCGACGAATCGCCTGTGGCTCGCGGTAGAGTCCGGGCTGATCCCGAAGACCGGCGTCTCCTCCCGGGTAAACGCCTCCATGGCGTCGGAGAACGACCGGGCCTCGAGGGTGCATCCCGACGTGTTGTCCTTCGGGTAGAAGTAGATGACCGCGTAGGCGCCCCGCAGGTCTGCGAGGCAGACCGTCTCTTCATCCGCATCCGGGAGGCAGAAGTCCGGTGCCGGCATGCCGGCCTCAAGTCTGCTCATGGGGAGTGGTTTTCGCTCCAGGGGATAAAAGAGTGCCGGAGGGGCCGGCAACCTGTCGGATGAGTGTAACGAAATAATAGGGTTATGGTAACCGAATAGCAACGCAAAGAGCATCCAGGCACCCTGATGGGGTTTTGGATCACTATCCGGCATACGGCGTGGTATCAGAGGGAGGAGATGGGTTCATGCTACAGAGAGATGCAGCAGACTGGCATAACGAGGGCATTGGCCTTCACAGTTCAGGGGATTATGAGAAGGCGATCCGGTGCTTTGACCATGCATTGGAGATCGACCCGGGATATGCCGGCGCATGGCATAATAAAGGGTATGCGCTCGCCGAACTCACCCGCTACGCCGAGGCGATCCAGTGTTATGATCACGCACTGAAGGTAGACCCGAAATCACGCAATGTTTTCCATGAAAATGGGATCAGAAATTTTCATTGGTGAAGCATGATGCTACTCGCATCATAGGGGTTTTGGTAGAAGTGATACCAGTAGCGGCTTAGCCCACTACCGGATATACCCGGACATCGAGTTTAGCCTCGAAAAAGCAGGAGATTGTCCCTGTCTTGGGCTTTCTGGGTAGTATAGTAACGGTATATTTATCATACGCCACAACAGATGGTTGTTAGTTCGTGGAAGAGGGTTCTTGCCGGTTTAGTCTTTTCGATCTGTATTCAAACCTCCTGCAGGTAAATACCTGCGAATCAAGCCACTTCCGAGAACACACCTGTGTTACAAGGGTAATGCCATGACTGCGCGAACGATATTTCTGATGATTGTCACCGGGGTATTTCTGGTTGTGTGGTTTGCGGAGGGTATCCCACTAGTTATTGTAGTTCTGGCAGCAGTTGTGCTCTCTATTTGGTATTTTATTGATTTAAGAAGGAACAAGCAGACCCCCCAAATGAGAGGACATTATATTTCAATTGCAATGACTTGCGCTTTGCTGGTTTTATTTGCGTTGAAGTTAGAACCAGTTGTTGGAGTCCTGCCAGCGCTGGTTGTTGCACTTCTGACAGGATTTGTGCTAGCTATTGTGTATACCTTATGTCATGTTTATGATGAAGCGGCATTAGATACAGGCAGTTCACAGTCGCCAGACTCATCAGATGGTCGTTATGATAGACAGCAGAAGAAAACTCTCGTTGAGAAAGTGTTTGATGCTGCTGCTGCTCTAGTACCCAGATCATCTGCCAGTCGGAATAATAGGCAGACAATGCGTCACCAAAACGTAACTTATTCCCCTGATAAAAAAGATGTCTCTACTTCGAATAGAAAAATTACATTTAAAAAGAAAGATACCGCTCCAAAAAGCGCCGATGCATGGAACAATAAAGGCCTTGCGCTCAGGAAACTTGGCCGCTACGACGAGGCGATCCAGTGCTACGACCGGGCACTGGAGATAGACCCAAAAAATGCCAAGGCATGGAGCAGTAAAAGCTATGCACTCTGGAACCTCGGCCGCAACGCCGAGGCGATTCAGTGCTCCGACCGCGCGCTGGAGATAGACCCGAAAAATGTCGATGCATGGAACGATAAAGGCATTGCGCTCATAAACCTTGACCGCAACGCCGAGGCGATCCAGTGCTACGACCGGGCACTGGAGATCGACCCGGAATATACCCATGCATGGAACAATAAAGGCCTTGCGCTCAGGAACCTCGGCCGCTACGACGAGGCGATCCGGTGCTACGACCGGGCGCTGGAGATAGACCCGGGATATACTAATGCATGGAACAATAAAGGCCTTGCGCTCGGGAACCTCGACCGTTACACCGAGGCGATTCAGTGCTACGACCGCGTGCTGGAGATCGATCCAGAGAATACTTTCGCGAAAAACAACAGAGACGATGCATTGAAAAAGAAAGATGCGGCTGCAAAACCAGATATTTCAATAACACTGAGCCACACCTCTATCTACGCAAACGAATGGGATAAGATTGAG
>JAAZIF010000196.1 GCA_012510335.1 Methanomicrobiales archaeon
CCGGCAGATTTACCGCTAGATCTCCCCGGACATCGAGAACCAGATATTTCATTTCCTCCCCTTCCCCTCTCCCTGCAAAAACATTGCCCGTTCTCACTGGGCCAATAACCCATTTCCCGGTAGTGCCCCGGCACATAACTGTTGATCGAGCCTGGAGGATCCAGGTGAATTGTGTTAAGTAACACCTCATGTTAGTGGCAAAAGAATCATAAGACAAAGGTGTCTCAATTATCAGTTATTTCATAGGACACTGCCCATTTTCTTGTGGGTTTGTTCTTCTCCCTCTCTCTCCCTCTCCCTTTCTCCCTTTGCCTGGGGGTTGTTCTTTTCCTCTCTCTCTCCCTCTCCCTTTCTCCCTTTGCCTGGGGTTGTTCTTTTCCTCTCTCCCTTTCTCCCTCTCCCTCTCTCCCCGTGTATTCTTTCCCTCCCCCAAAAAGTTCCAGTCGAAACAAAGGGGTCAGGGAAGGCACCTCCCCCACCCGTGAGATACAAAGAAGTAAAATGCATGGTACAGGAGTACAGGAAGATCTTATGGAAAGCAACCATCTAAGGCCCATTACCGTGACAGGTGCTGTTGTCACCGTCTCCTCCAGCCGGAAACCCGCGACTGATGCCAGCGGAAAGGCGCTCATCGATCTCTTCGCCGCTGCCGGGATCGAGGTAACCCACTACACTGTGATCCCGGACAGCCTGGAGAGGATCCGGTCCGAGGTCTACGCATCCCTCCCGCGTGCAAACTGCATCATATTCACCGGGGGCACCGGGCTCACACCCGATGACTGCACCATCGAGGCGGTCGCACCGCTGCTCGAGAAGGAGATCGCGGGTTTCGGTGAACTCTTCCGGCTGAAGAGTTACGAAGAGATCGGGACTGCTGCCATACTCTCACGGGCGATCGCCGGCGTCATAGGCGGCCGGGCGGTCTTCTGCGTCCCCGGCTCCACGAAGGCGGCCACGCTCGCCGCCCGGGATATAATCATCCCCGAGATCAGGCATATCCTAACCCATGCATCGGCAGATCAACGGTAGACATCGAGGAGCGCCACCCGTTCAAGCACCAGTTCGCGGAACCGCTCCTCCCCTACCACCAGAACCTCTTCTGGCGTGATGCCGAAGAGTTCAGCGAGGCGCTCCCGCTTTGCGGGATCGATCTCCTCCCAGTCCTCATCGACGAACGTCACAAGCCCTGCGAGGCGCTCCCGGATGCCGGGCGCCGGCGGGCAGATGGCGACGTAAGCCCGGTTCTCCCCCGGGTGGATGCCAGAGAGCGCGCCCACCTGGCACTGCCTGCTCCCCGCGGCGTAGAGTAGCGCCTCCATCTCTATCGAGTTTGATATCGCCTCACCGCCGGCCCATGATCGCCAGGCGTGCCGGAGCGCCGCCGCCACGTGGTCGCGCCCTGCCAGGCGGTCAGCGTTGAAGAGTATGATGTGGGTCCGGTAACTGTCAGCGATCTCCCGGATCTTGTTTAAAAAACTGATGTTTCTATCGACAACAAAGACCGCCTGGTGGATATCGCATTCCGGTTCTCTCATCTCATCGCTCACCCGAACCAGGAGAGGGTCGACTGGTCTTCAGTGACCTCCTCGATCTCCCCCTGCCCCTCCTCGAGCTGCTCAAAGACCCGGGCGGCGATCTTCTGCCCGATTACCTTTCCGACCTTCTCCGGCCCTGCCGCGCGCAGCGCATCGAGCGACCCGAGACCGTTGTTGAAGAGCCGGCGGGCCCTGACCCGCCCGATACCTCGGAGCCTGATGAGCGGCAGGAGTTCCTTCCTGATGCCGTGTTTGGTCCGGAGTTCCATCTCCTCGATCGGACCTGTGAGGTGCGGCGCAAAGAGGCGGGCGAGGTGCCGGCTCGCGTGGATCAGCCAGGAGACACCCTCCACCATCCCGTATATGTCGCCGGGCCCGACGTTGTAGCGCTCGCATATGGTCTCCTCGCCCACCTCATTCGCCCAGTCGGAGAGGAGGAGCGCGGTCTTGAGGCTCCGGTCAAACCTCTCGTCTGAATCCCAGGGGATCTCCATCCAGAGTTCGTCCAGGTGTTCTGTGAGGAACCGGTCCAGGAGGTAGATATCGCTACGCCGGACATAGAGCGTCAGCATATCGGGCGTGAAGCAGAGGAGCTGCAGGAGGCCGGTATCGGTATACTCCTTCTGGCCGATCATAGCGGTCACGATCACCTCCGCGCTACGGGGGTCGATGTATAGCCGGGAGACGAGCGACCCGTACTCGGTGGATTCAAGCCACTCCCCAACCTCCGTGATCATCTCGGCCTCCACCAGGAACTCAAGCGCCCGGTCAACCGCGCGCGAGAGCGCACGTGGGCTCTCGCCCATGTAGGCGTAGAGTGTCCCGTCCATGAACCCGAGCAACTCGCCGCGCTCGCGGACGAACCCGGTCGAGATGAGCGAGAGGATGTGAGAACAGAGGATCGCCTCATTCGCGCACTGACTCCTGACATCCTCGGCCGGCGCATCTATGTAGTGATCGAAGAGCCCCTCGACCATCTCCTCCGACTTCGCTATGAGGATCGCCTCACCATAGGGGTCAAGGTGTGGCCGGCCGGCCCGCCCGGCCATCTGCCGGTACTCCCGCACCGGGATCGGCACCATCCCCTCACCGGCGTTGAACCTGAGGTAGTCGCGGACGATCACC
>JAAZIF010000197.1 GCA_012510335.1 Methanomicrobiales archaeon
CCTATGGCTCATCCTCCCCGGCGCACTCGAGTTCAGCGACGATCTCGGCCGCATCATCCATCCGCTGCACCAGATCCTTGATCCTGAGCAGGCGCTCGACGCCGATGAAGTGTTCGGCCATCACCCGCGCCATATCGGCGAGCTCGATCCTCCCCGCCCGCCGCCTGACCAGACCGTAATCGAGGAGCGTCGGGAGCGCCGGCTCCAGCGTCCCGACCATCGTCCGGTTCATGAGTATGATCTGCTGCTCGTCACCACCGCAGACGACGGCGTTCGCCACAAACTCCTCAGAGCTCTGCTCCATATCGTACTCGGGGGCGACCTCCTCCATCTCGCCCCGCAGGAGGCCGACTGCGACCTCGTCCTCGGTCTTCCGCGACGTCCGGGAGTATGACCTGCCGGGCTCGGCCATGATCACCACCCGGCCGAGGTCATGAAAGTCGGGCCGGCCCGCCCGGCCCATCATCTGGTGGAACTCCTGGACGCTGAGCCACTCGATCCCCATAGCGAGCGCGTCAAAGATCACCTGGGACGCCGGGAAATCGACGCCGGCGGCAAGCGCCGCCGTGGTCACGACCGCGGCGATCTCCCCGTTCGCAAACCGCCGCTCCACATCCCGCCGCTCCTGGGCGGTCAGCCCCGCATGGTATGGCGCGGCTTTCCGCCCGAGGGCATCCGCGATTATGTGGCAGCGGGCCCGGGAGTTCGTAAAGACGATCGTCTGCCCCCGGTAACCCTTCGACGACCTGATCTTATACTCCTCGGCGACCATCTGCTTGATGAACCCGATCTTCTTCTCCCGCTCGACGAATATGAGGTGACGCTCCAGCGGCACCGGCCGTGCGGCGTAGCGGACAAGGTTCGCCTGGAGTTTCTCGGCGAGCAGCCCGGGGAGCCCGATGGTGGCCGAGAGGTAGAGGAACTGCGCCTCAGGGGCGACGTGCTTGAGGCGGGCGATCAGCCCGTCGAGGCGGTGGCCCCGGTCGGGATCCTCAAGCATCTGGATCTCGTCGATGACGACGGTCCCTATATCCTTAAGCGTCCGCCCGGTGCGCAGCGCATGATCGATCCCCTCGTAGGTTCCGACCACGACGGGGGCGTTTATGTCCCGCTCCCCGGCCGGGCGCGTCTCAGGAAGATTGAGACGGCTCACCCCGGTCTGAAGGGTGATCCGCATCAGGTGACCGTAACGGTCGCGGAACCGCTGGTATTTCTGGTTGGCGAGCGCGACCAGCGGAACCAGAAAGAGCATCTTTCCCCGCCCCTCAAGGAAGTTCTTCATCCCCGCCATCTCGCCGATGAACGTCTTGCCGCTCGCGGTGGCGGAGACGACGAGGAGGTGCCGCCCCTCAAGCAACCCGTCCTGGACCGCGAGCTGCTGGACCGGCATCAGGTACTCGATCCCGGATGCCTTTGCAAACGCCGGGGGCAGCGCCAGATCGGTTATATGGGCCGTCTTCTGGACTTCGTGCGCCTCCAGTCGATCGAAGAGTGTCCTCGACCGTTCGATCCTCTCAGGCCCCACCGATGCCAGCACCCGGTCGAGATCCCTGGCCTGGGAAAGGAGCTTCTCGAGATGCACGAGCACCGAACCGCCAAATCTGCCCATGTACCCGAGTTCCCGGCGCATTTCGCGCTTCGCGCACTCCAGGCAGATCCACTCCCCGCCGTAGCGGATGCCCGTTGCCCTGTCTACGGGCGTAAAGCGATCCTCGAGCTGGCAGAACCGGCAGATATCGATCTTTGATGCGGGGATCTGGAGATCGGCGAGGAACGACTCAAACTCCGGGCTCCTCCACGCGAGATGCACCGAAGAGCGGCGCAGCATCGCGATCAGATCCCGTGTCGGGGTGGGCTTGAGCTGCCTGCCCCGCCGGCGCACCTTGAAGTTCTTTGGCCGCTGGCCTTTCTGGGTCGCCGTCAGGTTGACGAACCCCGATCCCATGACCCGGCCCCCCTCTACAAACAGGAGCTTATACGTGCCCTTCTGGGGCTGGACGATAACCTTCATACTCCAGGAGATCTTCAGGCTGGCGGTGTGATGTCGTGGATCACGTAGGCGAGCCCCACCGTCTCAAGCCGTTTGAGGAAATCGGTGAACTCCTCATCGACTATGAGTATTGCACACTGCCGGCCGTGGAACGCCGCCTCGATGACCCCCTCCCGGGAACCGAAGAACATATCCGGATCGATGCCCGCCCTCTTGAGAGCCACGTACGACTCAAGGCCCACGGCGGCCACCATATCCGCGTCCCGTATGGCGGTTCGCAGGAGGTCGGTGCGGACCTGCCGGGATCCCCCGCGCTCGATCCGCGGCACTTTGCAGACATGGATAACCCCCTCCTCGTGGTCGATTATGCCGTTTAAGTGGGCGACACCGAGATCCTCCCCCACCTGTGCGTCCATGGTCGCCTGGCCCATGGCGCTCTGCTGCTCTTTTGCCGCGTAGAGCCATCCATCCTGCATGAAGACGCCGACAGCATCCCCCTTCTTGATATCGTCCCGGGCTATGGCAGTCCAGACCGCCACCTGCTGTATGATATCCCTTGTGATGTGGCGGGCATAGGATTCGAGCGCCTCGGCGTGCCGCATAACCCACTCGATCCCGCTCTTTGTCACCTCATACCTGCCCCGCCCATGAGCGGTGACCAGCTCCTCATCCACCATCTCCCTTATGTACTCGGAGACCGCCTGGGGGGTCACGCCGAGTTTATCCGCGATCTCCTGCTGGCGGATGGATGGCTGGTGCTCGGCGATCTCCACCAGGATCTGGAACCGGGTGACCTCCCGCTTGCTTCGCAGGATCACGTAGAGCGGGTCTTCAGCGAGGCTGGTCAAGCAGCACCATTCCCTGTCCTTTCACATCGAGACTGGGGATTCGCTTGGCGAGCCCCCTTATGAAGGTCGGGCTGACCCCGTATTTTCTGGATATATCGCCGATCGAGGAGGTTCCTGCCACGATCTCCTGCTCGATCGAGTCAACGATTGTACGGAGACCCTCGTCGTTCGATACGGCAATATGCAGCAGATCCCCTATATCGCTCATGGAACACTGAAAACTGGCCCTGAATCTGCTGTATGTCGTCCGGTACTCCTTCATCGGTCTCTGCCCGGGCTCGGGCATCCGCCACTGCTCTTCGACCAGGTTGCCTTTCTTGAGGATGGTGAGACACTCAGCCACCGTCGAGGTGTCTGCGTATGTTCCGAGTTCCTCCTCGGTCAGCCAGGTCTTGTTTAAGACTTCATAGATCCTTTTATAACCTGCGTTGTTGAACGTGATAAGAAGAGGAACCAGGTCCACCGGATCATTAAGAATTTTAATATGTCCCATCAATGCGATACCCTATTGTTATATCGCTGTATAACTCCATAAATTTTTGCTGGCTTTTCGATGCGTACACGCGGCACCATAATCATCCGGGGCATCGTTCAGGGGGTCGGGTTTCGCCCCTTCGTATACACAAAAGCCCGGGAATTCGCGATCACCGGGACTGTCAGGAACCTCGGGAGCGAGGTTCTGATACATGCGTTCGGGGATCGCTTTGAAGAGTTTCTGGAGGCGGTCTCACGCGGGACGCCGCTGTCCCGGATAGACTCCATCA
>JAAZIF010000198.1 GCA_012510335.1 Methanomicrobiales archaeon
CCATCCTCCGGGCATTCAAGGGATGGCCGGCGAGGATCTCCGCTGACTGGCTGATGAACTCGTTGCAGGCGAGGGCCGTCTTTCTATCGGCCGGATCCTCGGTGCAGGCCTGGACGGCGAGCGGTCTTGCCCCCTCCCCCTTCGGGTCGTTAGATGAGACCCCATCCCCGAGACCCTCCCCGATGAGGGCGAGGGCCGCCCGGTGGCCGGCGCCGGACTCAAACCTGAAATTGACGCCGAGCGCCGAGAGATCCACGCCCTCGCGGATCGCGTCAGAGAGCGGTTCGGTCCCTGATATCCTGCCGGCCCGGCGGTCGGTGACGAGACCATCCTCGTCGACTGTGGCGAAGTTGCACCGAAACCCGATCATCCCGGCGACCATGTGGATGCCGGTCCCCTCGGCCTCGAGCGGGCCCCGGCCGGTGTAGTAGTCGTGCGGCGGGTAGCCGAGCAGGGCGAGGTGAGAGGTGTCGGACCCCGGCCGTATGCCGGGGGCGATTGTGTCCATGATCCCGCATACGCCCTCCGCCGCTATCCGGTCGAGGACCGGGGTCCATGCGGCCGCAAGCGGGGTCAGCCCGTTCAGCGCTTCATGGGGGCGGTCTGATATCCCATCCAGTACAAGGAAGAACACCTTCTCTGCGATCATCGGGAAGAGGTGAGATCCAGAACCTGATTACTCTTGCCCGCATGAAGGCTCACACCAGCAGATCAGGATATTTATCGCCGCACCGCCCAAACATCATGAGGATGAAGCTGCTCTTCGAGCTCTCCGGCGAGCACCCGGATCTTCCGGTCGCGGAGCTTGAGTGTGTGGGCAGGGTTCTTGAGACCCGCGCCCGGGTAGCGGTCGCTGAGTGCCCTGACCCCGGGGCCGCCGGGCGCCTTGCCCTGACGCATGCGGTTATGGAGTACCTCGGGGAGTGCGAACCCACTATGGAGGCGTTCTCGGCACTCCTCGCCGACCTCGCCATCTCAACCACAAAGCCGTTCGCCGGGAGGGTGAAGAAGATACAGGGGAGCCGGATGGAGGCCTCGCAGCTCGACCTGGAGCGCCTGATCGGGAGCCTTATATCCGGCCCGGTATCGCTCAAAAGACCGGTCGAGGAGTACCGTGCAGTCGCGTCGGAGGACCGCTGCTACTTCGGCCGCGTCCTCTTCCGGATCGACCGGGGGGGTTTTGAGTTCAAAAACCCCATGCGCCGGCCGTTCTTCCACCCCGGCGTGATGATGCCCCGGATGGCCCGGGCGCTCACAAACCTCTCCCTGGTCCGGCCCGGGGAGCGGATCTACGATCCCTTCTGCGGCACAGGCGGGATCCTCCTTGAGGCACGCGAGATCGGTGCCCGGATCCTCGGGAGCGACTTTGACCCCGTGATGGCCGCCGGCTGCCGGCAGAACCTCCCGGGCTCAGACGTTATGATCGCCGACGCCACGGCGATCCCGCTCTCCGATCACTCCCTCGATGCGGTCGTGACCGATCTTCCCTACGGCCAGTCTGTCCGGATACGCGCAGAGAGCATGGACGATCTCTACGACGGTTCGCTCGCCGAGATCCGCCGGATCCTCCGTCCCGGGAGGCGCGCGGTCATCGTCACGCACCGCGATATAGCCGGTATAGCCGCTCGCCACTTCACCGTCCTGCAGGCTCACAGGCAGCGGGTGCATAGGAGCCTGACCCGCCGGATCCTGGTGCTTGGCTGACCATCCCCGGGCAGCCCCTCTCCCTCCAGCACCCGGGGGTGCCGGGTACCATGCCGGGTTTTATGATAAGTACATGCGAATTTTATATATGGATGCGAATATCAAGCGTTATGGCCTATACCTCATCCGGTGGCAGCTCTCTACGCCGATACTCGCCGGCGTCCTCTACCTGCTAGCGGGCCTCGGGGCGCTCACCGCCACCATCATAGCAAACCTCATCGGCGGCCTCATATTCTTCTGGGTCGACCGGTTCATATTCACCTCGCAGCAGGATACGGGGTGCATGGACCATAGCACGATAGCGGAGGATTGCGACAGGGCAGATGGCCCGGAGCGCCCGGGGACGAAACCAGAGGAGATCAGGCGGCGCGGCGTCCGGCATTGACGACCCTGAAGGAGAGACGCCGCTATGACCCCGGATCATCTTTTTTGAATATGCGTGGGAGGATACCAGAGACCGGGTGAGTAAGGGCGCCGGCCTCACGCTGTGCGGGCAAAACCCCGTCTCCCTTTTCCATCAGGCTTTGCACCCGGC
>JAAZIF010000016.1 GCA_012510335.1 Methanomicrobiales archaeon
GAGGTGAGCAACCGGGAGACGCTCGAGTTCCAGCAGGCGATAGGAAGCGATATAATCGTCCCCCTGGATATCCCCACACCGCCGGACGCCGGCCGGGAGAGGGCGGCCCGGGAACTCGCGGCCACCATGGACCGGATCCGGGAAGCTCGCGAGCTCTTCCCTGACGCTAACCTGGCAGGGCCGGTGCAGGGCGGGATATTCACCGACCTCCGTGAGGAGGCCGGTCGCGCCGTCCGGGATCTCGGGATCTCGTTCTGCCCGATCGGCGCCGTCGTGCCGCTTATGGAGAACTACCGCTACCAGGATCTGGTCGAGGTCGTCCTTGCGGCCAGGCGCGGCCTCTCCCCGGCGGCCGCCGTCCACCTCTTCGGTGCCGGCCACCCTTCCATGTTCGCCCTCGCCGCCGCTATGGGATGCGACCTCTTCGATTCGGCCGCATACGCCCTCTTCGCCCGTGAGGGGCGCTACATCACACCGCACGGGAGCCTCAAGATCGATGAACTCGCTGAACTCCCCTGCCCCTGCAGGGTCTGCCGGTCGATGACCGCCGAAGAACTCCGCCGGTCTGATGACCGGGAGCGGTTGCTCGCCTTCCATAACCTCTATGTCACCCTCGCGGAGATCGCCCGCATACGGCAGGCGATCCAGGACGGAACTCTCTGGGAGGTGGTCGACGAGCGGTGCCGGAGCCACCCGCGCCTCCTCGCCGGCTACCGGAAACTCCTCGGGCATGCGGCCGACCTCGAATGCTATGACAGCGTCTCCAAACGCCGATTCTTCTACCGGGGGTCGGAGACCTGCCAGCGGACCGAGGTGCTGCGCTACCATGAGGTCATCCCCCGCATCAACGTCGGGGAGCGGGTGCTTATATCGTTTGATGGCAGGGAGATCCCAGGGTTTGATACGGTGCTGAACTTCAAACCCCCCTTCGGGCCGTACCCCGTGGAGCTCGCCGAGACGTTCCCGATCGGCCAGAGCGAGATCCCGGACCGGGACGAGGATATGATCCGGTCCGGGTGCGCCGGCATCCGCGCCCTGATGGAGGCGAACCCTGGGAGCCGGTTTGCCATCCGGTGTGGTGATGCGTGGGTAAATCTTATCCGCGAGGAGGTTCCCGGTGCTGAGGTGCATCGTGAGCAGGTATGAGGCGGTGAGGCGCGACGGCCTTGCGCGGATAGGGGTATTTGAGCACGATGAGAAGACCCTCTCCCTCCCTGCAGCCCTGGATACGGACGCCCTCTTCCCCGCGCTCGATGGTCGCGCTCTCTCAAACGTCCCTCTCTCTTCAGGAGAAGCGTTTGTCAGGGACTACTTTTCCCACGGGGAGCAACCGGTGGCCGTCCATCCGCTCGCCCCCGGGGCGCCGCAGTCGGGCGACTGCACCCTGGTCGCAAACTGGCATACGGTGCTTGCGAACCCGAGAAACTACGCGTCATGGCTCGCCGGCCTGAAGGGGAACGTCCCGCCGGACACAGCGTGGTACGCCCCGGCGGCGGCGCTCCCCTCGACCGCCTGCCTACTCATATACTCGGGCTTTGACCTCTTCGACTACCGGGCCACCGATCTCGCATCGGCGCAGGGGGTCTTCTGCCTCCCCGAGGGCGAGTTCCCCGCTTCAATGATGGAGACCGGGGTCTGCGGGTGCGAGGGGTGCCGGGCCGGCGATCTCGCGCAGCACAACCGTCTCGCGCTCGACCATGAGATCGCGATCGTGCGCCACTACATCGGGGCCGGGGGGCTCCGGGAACTGATGGAGTCCCGGTGCCGCGCAAGCGCAGCGCAGACGGCCATCATCCGGTTCCTCGACCAGAACTACGAGTTTATGGAGCGCGCCCTTCCTGTGGCGCGGTCGGTGTCCATGAGGGCAAACACGGCCGAGTCGCAGAACCGGGCCGAGATCCGGCGGTTCGCCGACCGGGTGATCGAGCGGTTCGTCCCGACCCGGGCCGACGTAGCGGTCCTCCTCCCCTGCTCGGCGCGGAAGCCCTACTCCCTCTCCCGGAGCCACCGGCTCTTCATGAGTACGGTGAACCGGCGCGCGCACGAACTGATCGTCACATCCCCGATCGGTCTCGTTCCAAGAGAGCTCGAGCGGATCTACCCGGCCGGCCACTACGACGTGCCGGTGACCGGCTACTGGGACCGGGAGGAGTGTGCCCTAATCGCCGATATACTCGTCCGCTACTTCGCCGCGCACCCCTACCGTCGGGTGATCGCCCACCTCGATGGCGGGGCGCTCACCGTCGCAGAGATGGCGGCGGAGACCTGTGGCATCGATCTCGAGGTGACCTGCCGGGACCGCCCGACGTCGCCGGAGTCGCTTGCGGCGCTCTCCGCCGCCCTTGAGGGGGAGCGCCGGGTGCAGAC
>JAAZIF010000017.1 GCA_012510335.1 Methanomicrobiales archaeon
TCCCCTGCAGGGATCTCGAGTACGGGAAGATCATGCATGGGAACGTCGTATCGATGGGGCTCGTGCTCATAGAGTGATGCCGGCCAGGCTGCCGGGTGGCTGGTAGTTCCAATCCTGGCAGTGGCCGATCCTGCGCCGGCCCTTCAATCCTCCGGGCGCGACTCCATCTCAGAGATTATCGATCTGAACGCCTCATAAGCGAAAGTTGAAGCCTCCCCGAATCTCTCCGGATCTGCAAACACCTTCAGGAGCGATCGAAGAGCCCGCGGATCACCGATCTCCTCGAGGGCAGATACAGCAAACAGGCGTGTGCGCTCTCCGTAGTTCACGGTATCGAGGATTATCCGGCAGAGGTCGTCCACGGCCTCCTCCGCCCTTCGCGCACCAAGTCCGCAAGCGACGTAGGGCGCAATATCATTCCCGCACGATCTATCCCTCAGGACTTCGAGCAGGAACAGCACCGGATCCGGGCCGTGGACATACCCCAGTGTCCGTATTGCCGTCACCCTGATGTCCAGCGGGTAGTCCCCGGTTATGACCTCCCCGAGCGGTTCGATGACCCCCGGCCCCATGCCGGCCACCTCCATTAGCGCATCGTCAAGATACTCTTCTTCATACCGATAATCCTCAAAGATACTGCATCTCTCCGCAGCCCTGCAGAGTGTCCGGAAGAGCGGTACCACCGCGGTGGCATCACCGATCCTCCCTATCGCAGCAATTGCTCTCCGGCAGAACAGGCGATACCCCTCGCTCTCCTCGGAGTCACCGAGAGAATCCAGTATCGGGGGGATGGCCCGCCGATCCCCGAGCACGGCCAGTCCCCGCACCGCAAGCTCCTTCATGGAGTAATCGGGATCTTCAAGCGCCTCTAAGAAGACCGCGAAGAGGTCATCGGGTGGGGTGTTCTCAGTCATACCGATCGTCTCCAAACTCCTCACCGGCGAGCACAAGCGACTCCAGCGCATTGAGGGCGAATGAGGCAAGCATGTCGTCGTCCTCGTCCGGATCGGTCAGGACCGCCACGAGCGGCACCACGGCCGGGGGATCACCGATCCGGCCGAGAGCCCCTGCTACATGGCCCCGGGTATCTACGGTATAGCGACCCTTATCGGTCGGTACCGCACAGAGCGGTTCGGCTGCCCCGGAGAGAGGGAACTCATCCTCATCAATACCCTGGAGTATCCCGGTGAGGAGATGATTGGCGTTCTGGGTCTCGATCTCGCGGAGGATGTGGACGACCAGCCCTTTGACATCAACCGAATACGGCCCATTCAGGATCTCTTCGAGCAGCCCAACATCATCTCTGTAGAGGCTCGCCATATGCCTCACACCGGATCGATCCCTTGATCCGGTCAGGAGCCAGGCGATGAGCCGGAGGTCGCCAAACTCGCTATCAAGGATAGAGACGAACGGCTCGATGATTGCGGTATCGTCAAAAGAGGCGAGTATTTTCATGGCATCGCCTATGTATTGGGAGACCATGCTCTCATTGACATCCGCAAGACCCCCTGATCGGCTCCATGATGGGCTCGACCGCCCGGCGATCACCCCGGCGGGCAAGTTCCCATGCGGCAACGGAACGCACCTCCAGGGACGGCGCCGAGGTCGGGTTTGTACTTCTCAGACATCTTCGATCTCCATTCTGGGTATAGTTCCCTCAAAAAAAGGGAGTGGAGTGAGATAAGGGTTCTGTTCAGGGTTGTCGGGCGGGAGTCCGCACCTCTCCGGCCGGCGGGGAAGCGTGGAGGGATATCTCACTTCTTCCGGTAGATGTTCAGCCCGATCCTGATATCCTCATGCCCTGGCACCGGGATATTCCCTTCGGTGGAGGCGATCGTGATCGACTTCCCTGACTTCGACTCTCCAAAATCCTTCGTGAGGTTGACCCTGATGACGAGCACGTCCCCATCCAGCTGCATATCGACATTCTTCATCTCGATATCTCCAGTTCAAAAATCTGTGCGTCATCCCCGATGAACCTGCCGGAAGGGTATTTACCTGCCGCAGATCCTGGGGGAGAGAGCCTGGATTTTCGGGTAGTACCCCTCGTCCGCCGGTACGCCGGCAGCAGCTGCAGGGGACTCCCAGGATAAGATCCGCCGGCGGGCAGGGGCCGGCGGACCGGTCAACTTCCGCCCAATCGGCCGGAGAAGAGAGATGTCATGAACCGCACCGGGGAGTCAGGAGGCCGGAGCTCATCAGTGAGGATTCCGGTGCCCGACCGACTGGAATCGGTGGTGTGCGGCAGACCGGCCGCCGGCAGCATTCAGGCCTACCACATTGCAGAAGGGCCTGGCGAGCGTATCTGAAAGTCCCTGTCAAGACGATCCCCGGATCCGATATTTCAGCCGATGCGGTCTGTGTCACGGTCAGGGCAACAGGCCAGGGTGCTTCGTAGGGTGCCAGGCTGTCGCCCGTTCCGGCTCTGGATCTCCTGGAAAAGGCGGCGGCAGGTGCCTGCTTCCAGGGTGTCGGGCCGACGAAGTCCCTCTGCGCCGCGAGCACTCCGGGGAGGGTGTTGCCGTCAGAGCCGAACCCGGGTGAGGTTCTTTGTCTCCATGCCTGCTGTCATGATCGGCACGATCTCGTTGAAGTTTACTGCGCAGGTGCCGACCAGATCCTTCCCGCGTGTTGCAATGGCCTGGCCGGCCTTGCAGATCGAGATCCGCCATCATCCCGGCACAGACCTCCTGGCCCGGCGCAGAGGTTCGGTGTCCCTTATGTCGCGGGTCAGGATATCCACATAGAGGCTTGTCTCGTCTCGTGCCGCCCCGGCCTGCCTGCGATCGCTTATACCGGCCCACACCCATCCGCCGGCAGGAGGGTGCGGGTGGGGAGGCCGGCCGGGATCGCAAGCGTGTGCCTTCAGGGAGACTCATCTCCGGTAAAAGAGATGCCAGAAGATCCGATCGTCATGGAGCAGTGTGGGATCCTCTTTCTGAGATCCCTCACCCACCTCATCCCCGTTAGAGAGAGGATAGGCTCTGTTTAAGCAACATGGCTATCTAGCGCCATTATAATCGCCTGACATCCTCTAAATCCGGTGTTGTTACATCCAAAAGAGATAAAATCACCTCGTTCCATCTATATATAGGTATCAATCATGCATGTTCGCGTCAGCCCCCAGTAATATACTCTATGTTGACGATGAGGCCGCGCTGCTCGAGATCGTCCGGATCTTCCTTGAGCGGACGGGCGAGATCGTCGTCGACACCACGGAAAGCCCGCTTGAGGCGTACGAAAAGGTAATGACCGGGCGGTATGATGCGGTCGTCTCGGACTACCAGATGCCTGTGATGGATGGAATTGCTCTCCTGAAGCGGATCCGTGAGGGTGGGTCGCAGGTACCTTTTATCATATTCACCGGCAGGGGACGCGAGGAGGTGGCAATCGAGGCGCTGAACAGCGGTGCCGACTTCTACCTCCAGAAGGGGGGCGATCCGAAGACGCAGTTTGCCGAGCTCGCAAACGCTATCCGGCAGCTGGCCGGGAGGCATAAGGCTGAGGCAGTGGTTCACAGAACCAGGGAGATGTTACAGAAGACCGAGAGCCTTGCACACCTCGGGAGCTGGATACTCGATTGCAAGACAGCGCAGCTCACATGGTCTGATGAGACCTACCGCCTCTTCGGCCTCGAACCCGGGGTGTGTGCGATGACATATGACGCGTTCCTCTCGATGGTGCATCCGGACGATAGAGAACTGGTCGATACAGCGTACCTCACCTCCATTGAGGATGGAGAGGACACCTATGCCGTCGAGCACCGGCTCATCCGCATCGACACCGGGGAGGTTCGATACGTCATTGAATACTGCGAACACCTGCGGGATGAGTCCGGGGAGATCATCCGTTCAATCGGTATGGTGCGTGACATCACCGAGAGAAAACTCGCCAAACTCGAGCTTCTGCAGAGGCATGAGGATCTGCAGGCGGCGTATGAGCATCTCACAGCCGTCGAAGAAGAACTCCGGACTAGCTTCGACGATCTCGCCGGGAGCCAGCTCCAGCTCCAGGAGAGTGAGCGCAGACTTGCCGATATAATCGATTTTCTCCCTGATGCGACCCTGGTAATCGATACGGCTGGTCGCGTCATCACCTGGAA
>JAAZIF010000199.1 GCA_012510335.1 Methanomicrobiales archaeon
CGAGGTTATCGGGCATGTGGCCAGGGAACCCCCGGCAGTGGCAGGGGTCGTCGTCCAGAACCCCGACCTCCCGGAGATTGCGATCATATCCACCGGCGGAACGATAGCAAGCCGGGTGGACTACAGGACCGGGGCGGTGACGAGCCAGTCATCGGCGAGCGAGATCCTGCGGGCAATCCCGGAACTCGGGGATGTAGCCCGCTACCGTGACCGGGAGGTGGCAAACATCCTCTCTGAGAATATGCATGCCGGGGTCTGGCAGGATCTCGCGCGGGCGATCCATGATGAGATCCGGGCGGGTGCAGAAGGAGTTATCGTCACCCACGGCACCGATACGATTGCCTCTTCAGCCGCATCGGTCCGGTTCATGCTCAAGACCCCTGTGCCGGTCGTCTTTGTCGGGGCACAGCGGTCCGCCGACCGCCCGAGTTCTGACGCCGCCATGAACCTCCTCTGCAGCGCCGCCGTCGCCTCCGGCGATCTCGGTGAGGTGGCGGTTGTGATGCATGCGACGACGAGCGATGACCGGTGCGCCATCCACCGGGCGACGAGGGTCCGGAAGATGCATACATCCCGGCGCGATGCTTTCCAGGGCATGGGGTCGGCCCCGCTCGGCCATATTGATTACCCCTCGCTTGCGGTCAGCCTCTCCGGTGAGGCTGCGCGGCGTGGCACGGAAAACCTGAAACTCAATGACGCGCTTGAGGAGCGCTGTGGCCTCCTCTGGTTCTACCCCGGGATGCCGCCATCGGTCCTCGACGCCTTCGAGGGCTATAAGGGCCTTGTCCTCGCCGGAACCGGCCTCGGGCACGTACCTGCCGACTGGATGCCGGGGCTCCGCGATATGATCGATGACGGGACGACCGTCGTCATGACGTCGCAGTGCCTGCACGGCCGGGTCTGCGATAGGGTCTATGGCACCGGCCGGGATCTCCTCTCGATCGGCGTTATCGAGGGCGAGGATATGCTCCCCGAGGTCGCGCTCGTGAAACTGATGTGGGTGCTTGCAAATGAGCCCGATCCCGGGCGGGTGGGGGAGGTCATGCAGACCAATATTGCCGGCGAGATCCAGCGGAGGTCGATCTGATGGATTATGAGAAACTCGGGCTGAAGGCCGGGATCGAGATCCACCAGCAGCTCGACACCGACGAGAAACTCTTCTGCCGCTGCCCGACGATCCTCCGGGACGTCGATGATCGGACCGGGGAGTTCTCCCGATACCTCAGGGTGACGGGGGCAGGGTCGGGCAGGGTTGACCGGGCGGCCGAGGAGGAGATGAAGCTCGTCCGGAAGTTCACATACTACACATACGATTCGGTCTGCCTCGTGGAGCACGACGAGGAGCCCCCGGCCCCGATGAACCCCGAGGCGCTCGAGATCTGCCTCACGCTGGCAGAGATGCTCGGCATGACCCCGGTCGAGCAGATACACACCATGAGAAAGCTTGTCATCGACGGCTCAAACACGAGCGGGTTTCAGCGGACGGCGCTCATCGGGCTCTCGGGCGCCCTCCCTGACGGCTGCCAGATCGAGACGATATGCCTCGAGGAGGAGGCGGCGCAGCGGGTGGAGGACGAGATCTTCTCCCTCGACCGCCTCGGCATCCCGCTCGTCGAGATAACCACTGCCCCATGCATGCATACACCGGAGGCCGTCCAGGAGGTCGCCGGGTACATCGGGATGGTGCTCCGCTCCACCGGCAGGGTGAAGCGGGGACTCGGGACGATCAGGCAGGACATCAACGTCTCCATATCTGACGGTGCGAGGGTCGAGATCAAGGGCGTCCAGGATCTCGACCTCATAGCCGAGGTGGTCAGGCGGGAGGTGCAGCGGCAGGCAGCCCTCCTCGCCATAGCGGGGGCCCTCCGGGATCGGGGCGCGAGGGTAGACCACAACGTCTTCGACGTCACCGACGTCTTCTCGGGGACTAAGTCGTCCATCTTAAAGAAGGCAAAGTCCATACTCGCGGTCCGGCTCTGCGGGTTTGCCGGGCTCGTCGGGCGGGAGATCCAGCCCGGCCGGCGTCTTGGAAGCGAGATCTCTGACTACGCCAAAAAATGCGGTGTCGGTGGGATCTTCCACACAGACGAACTCCCTGCATACGGCGTCACCACGGAGGAGGTGGCACGCCTGCGGGAGGCCGTCGGCGCCGCCGATGAGGACTGCGTCGCGATAGTTGCCGCGGGGAGGGAGCGCGCCGGGTGTGCGGCTGAACAGGTGATGATCCGCGCGGAGATGGCCCTCTCCGGTGTGCCCGAGGAGACACGGAGGATGCTCGATGAGGGGAGCTCTGCCTACATGCGCCCGCTTCCCGGGGCAGCCCGGATGTACCCCGAGACCGACATCCTCCCTGTCGTGATCGATGACGCCTTCCGGGAGGGCATCGAGATCCCCGAACTCCTCACCGACCGGGCGGAGAGGTTCGTCCGCGACCTCGGTCTCGACGAGGATCTGGCGCGGCAGGTGGCCTTCTCCGAACGGCTGCCGGCGTTTGAGGCTGCCATCGCCGCCGGCGTCCGCCCGACCATAGCAGCC
>JAAZIF010000200.1 GCA_012510335.1 Methanomicrobiales archaeon
CCCGCCGGAGAACCAATCGGAGGGTATAAGTGGATAGATGGAGCACCACAGAATATCAATGCATCCGCTTACCCAGATCCGGCAGAACCTTCGCACCATCCGGGAACGCTACGGCGTAGCCCGCATCGGCATCTTTGGCTCTGTGGTGCGGGATGAAGCCACCGCGGCGAGTGATGTCGACATCCTGGTGGAGTTTCAAGACGGGGAGGAGACCTTCGATCACTTCATGGATCTTAAGTTCTACCTTGAGGATCTCCTGGGACGAAGGGCGGATCTCGTCATCATCGATACGTTAAAGCCCCGGATTCGAGGGGCTGTCCTTGATGAGGTTGTCTATGCCTGAGCGTTCTTCTGCTCTACCTTGAGGACATCCAGGAGGCAATCACCTCAAATCCGCTCGTATGTAGGGGACCGGTCGTTCGAGGAGTTCGCGGGTGACCCGATGTGTCTCGACGCCGTTGTGCTCAGGATCATAACCATCGGAGAGGCTGTAAAGCAGATCCCCGCTGGTATCACCGCATGCTACCCGGAGATCGGGTGGCAAAAGATCGCCGGGCTCCGGGATATCAGTGTCCACTCATACTACTCGATAAAACCGACAATTCTCTGGAGTATCATCCAGACAGGGCTTGACCCCCTGGAAGATACGGTCGAGGCTATGATCCAGGAATTGGAATGAGTCGCACCACAGTATCAACCGCCGGCGCCACGCATCGGTGCTCCCTGCCTTTCGCACCGATAAAACGCCAGATTCTTTAGAATGCCGTAGTGTTCCGTCATTTTCTCCAGGATATCCAGGTCTTGTGGCGAGAGAGTATTGTCGAGATCTGATCGCGGCGTTCAACGCGAACGCCGCTGTAATGCTCGAAAACACCGCGATTGGCCGGCGAGGCCTTCCGCGACCCCGCGAGGGAGACCTGCCACGCCCGGCTGAAGCGCCACGCGATTCGGTGCCTCCGGTCTTCTCCCGCCCGAGCGACGTTCCAGAGGATGTTTTGAGCAACCGGATCACCGCCCGCCGGCGAGCCCACATGAAGACGCCACGCGGGGGGATTCGTGAACGGGCCGGCCGGCGGCGGGGGTTGCCCGGGCGGAAAGGGGACGGTATGGCTGGCGATCGCTCCCCGGGGGATCTGCGAGAAGGGGGCCGGCCCCCCCTCAGTGTACGCGCGGGCCCGGGGGCGATCGACTCGTTCTGCATTGCTGCTCTGGTGGTTTTCTGGAGCATTGCAGGGCCGGAGGGGGATGGGTGGAGCAATTTTGAGTGAGCTTTTTTTGGCAAAAGTGGATCGGTTTCTGGTGAGCTAAAACATGGGTGCTGGATGGCGCGCTGGAGGTGTACCGTAATCAAGAGGGCGGGACAGCGGTGATCTCGTCAAATCCGCCGGCTTCCTCGCAGCAGATGGGCGTGCAGGCCGTGCCCCTGATCCGTAGGTGGGCTCGCCAGAGCTCGCCGGCAAAAGCGCCAGGAGGGAACCACAAGTCCCGTCGCCCCCTCCAGAAGGCCGGCCGGAGGGAAAGTCTGACTGCAGCCGATCCTTTCCCGAGCAGGGGGCTTGCAACCGTTGAAGATCACCTTGCAGTCTCGTTGTCGTTGGCGCCATCCAGGTGAAGACTCAGGGTTTCTAAAAGTCGATTAAAATGTAGTAAATTCGTTTTCAGTGCCTCTGGGTTCAGTTCACCAAGAATTTCAAAAGAATGTTTGCCCTTAAGGTACCCTTTGTTTTTGCCACAACCTGCC
>JAAZIF010000201.1 GCA_012510335.1 Methanomicrobiales archaeon
CACGCCGGCAGTCCTGCATTACCGCATCAATGCCGGGCAGATCCCCGCCGATCACTGGGTGCATGATGACGAGCAGGGGGGCGGCATGCTGGTATCGGAGTGCTGCCACTTCATCGACTTCATGCAGTTCATCACCGGGGCTCTGCCGGTCCAGGTCTACGCCCGGGCGATCGGGCCGGCCGGGAGTCACCAGAAGTACGACAACCTCCAGGCGACCCTGGGGTTCGATGAGGGATCGGTCGGCACCGTCACATACACGACTCTCGGCGATCCCTCGTATCCGAAGGAGACCGTCGAGGTCTTCTGCGATGGTGCTGTGGGAAGGATCACCGATTTCCGCGACCTCGAGCTCCGGCGGGGCGGGAGGGCGTTGAGGGAGAGACGGTGGCTCGGCCAGGACAAGGGGTTTGCCGGCGAACTCAGGGCGTTTGTGAAGGGCGATGTGCCGGACTTCGCGGGGAGTGTCGCGGCG
Organism: Methanomicrobiales archaeon; assembly: GCA_012510335.1. Taxonomy (GTDB): domain Archaea; phylum Halobacteriota; class Methanomicrobia; order Methanomicrobiales; family Methanoculleaceae; genus Methanoculleus. The sequence goes on from JAAZIF010000201.1 coordinate 473, forward strand.
ACGCTTGCGACGTTCCTGGCGTGGGAATCGATCGAGGCCGGGGAGGTCCGGGAGATCGACATCGGGGAGGTCGGGGTGTAGGTGGTATCTCGCAGTACAATGGAAGAGGGAGGACTGGAAGGAGTGCATATTCGTCTGCCAGGTGCGGGCGCCGGAGGGAGTATTCGTTGATAGTACTCCCGATTTTGCAATATGTAACCTTCAGCGCAGAGGATACGTGCAAACGTCAAGACGTTGATGTGATCTCTGAAGAAGCGCTATTGTGATAGACCGGTCGATCATACTCTAAACCGCCACGCCGTCTCGAAAAAGATTCCGGATAAAGGGGTAATGCCGGTGTGCTACAACATCGGCACGCGAGAGCACTTTAACTGAGAGCCGTTCACCTGTCTGCATCAGTAGATCAAAAGCAAGTCCGGCGAGGAATTCACGAATGCGAAAGTCCTCACCAGATGTTATAACGAGAATATCGATATCTGAGTCAGGGCGGTCATCCCCTCGTGCCACAGAGCCAAAGAGTATGATCTCTTCTATCGCGCCCCCGTATGCCTCCCGTGCCTTTGCCGCGAACTCATTGACGACCGACTGCCTGACCAGAAGCATGTAATCAGGTGAGTTTGTGAGTCAGCAGGGATAATGATTACTGTTGCCGTGAGTCCCGGGAAACCCGTGGCTTCGCGCCGGCAGGGCGGCAGCAACCGGCAAAACCCGGACGGCGCTCCGCACAGGGGAGGCGAGCCGATTGATTACGATCCGCCGGCCATCCCGGGGGATGGCCCCGGCCCCGTCAGGAAAAGAACCCATGTGAACCTGGCAGATCCACAGCGGATACTGCCACGGGGGATGGGACTCGCCAGGTGCGCCACCCCATGCGTCTGCCGGCGGGCGGCCGGGCAAGCACCTACATGTATGAGACCCGGGAGTTCTGCACGTACGTGAGCTGCTCCGAGATCCTCTCCGGTATCGATCGCGGATCCACTTTTGCAAACGCCTCCTCCCACTCACCCTCCCGGCACGAGCAGTCCAGATCCTCAAACTCCGCCGGATCGAAGTGCCGGTTGTAGCGCTCGATCGCTCTGATGATCCCGGCGTCACACCTCCCGCAGTTCCGGGCCCAGTCGAGCGACTCGACCGAGTAGGTCCAGGGGCTGACATAGACATGGGCGCGATCCCCGAACCGCTCCCGGCACTTCTGCAGGAGATCGATGAGGCTCCAGAGCCACGGCGGACGGTAGAGATTGTTCTTCCAGAGTTCATGCACGACGGTGTGCTTCTCAACCGTCGTTATCTCGAGATCCACGTAGTCGATCCCGCGGGAGACGCAGTA
>JAAZIF010000202.1 GCA_012510335.1 Methanomicrobiales archaeon
CCCGGCCGCGAGAACCAGCCCCGCCCCGACGGCGACGTAGCCTTCCGCGAGTTTGACCCCGCCGCCGAGGATCGCCATCGGGATCATGGATGCAAGCGATGTACCCGCCGTGAGACAGACCGGTGCGCCGAAGATGTAGAGCAGGCCCGGGACGAGTGCATAGCCGCCCCCGAGCCCGGTGATCCCGGTCAGGATACCGACTGCGGTGCCGAAGAGGAGATGACCCGGGGACGTGCCCCCGATGCTCTCCGGCTCCGGGCCGACTGGAGGCCGGATCCCTTCACGGATCATACTGATGGATGGGGCGAGGAAGACCAGCCCCAGGATGAGGCCGAGAAGGCTGGTATGGTCGACGAGGAAGGAGAAGAGCCAGGATCCGATGAGAACTCCCACGAGACCGCCGGCAGCGATCCAGGCCGCCACCCGCGTGTCCAGGTTTCTTCGAACCAGGTGACCGGAGGCGCCGGAGATCGATGTGAATATGACCACAAAGAGCCCGGTCCCGATGGCGATGGGCTCCGGGAACCCGAGGTAGAAGTACATTATCGGGAGCATGATCGTCGACCCGCCGACGCCGATCAGCCCGCCGAGGATCCCGGCGACAAGCCCGATCACAAGAAGGAGGAGCAGGGCGGTCGACGTGAACGGCGGGGAATCAGGGGTCACCCCCGTGCCGATGCTTAGCGCCACCCCGAGCATGACCGCGATCATGGCCAGGAGCACCGCTGCCAGGGCGGTTCGCCGCCTGGCAGTCGGGTTTTCTCTCATTCCTCAATGGAACTGCCGGAACCTGGTTCCACGGGCGGTTCTATGGGGCAGACCTCCTGAACACCGGCCATCGGCCTCTCCGGCCTGACCGCATACGTGCAGACCGAGGGGTAGTAGTTCGTTATGTATTCTTTGAGCATCCGGATGGCGCAATACTGGGGAGCGATGCTCTTTATCGACTCCTTCATCATCTGGACCCACCTGTGGGGGACGTTCTCTATCGTCCGCGAGTAGTAGAGCGGTGCGATCTCGTTCTCGATGAGATCGTAGAGCGTGTTTGCGTCAGCCCGGTTCCCCCCTCTGTAGGGCGCGCGACCTTCGAATGCCCATCCGTTCCTGCCGTTGTAGCCCTCGACCCACCACCCGTCCAGGACGGAGAGGTTCAACACCCCGTTCATCCCTGCCTTCATACCGCTCGTGCCGCTCGCCTCCATGAGAGGGACCGGGGTGTTCATCCAGACGTCCACGCCGTGGACCATGTAACGCGCAAGCTGTTCGTCGTAGTCCTCGACGAAGGATATCCGGCCCCCGAACCGGGGATCCTGGGAGTACTGGTAGATCTTCTGGAGGATGCGCTTACCATTCTCGTCGGCCGGGTGGGCTTTCCCGGCGAAGACGAACTGCACCGGTCTCCAGCGGTTGTTCACGATCCTGTCAAGCCGGTCCAGATCCTCGAATATGAGGTCGGCTCGCTTGTACTCGGCGAACCTGCGGGCAAACCCGATCGTCAGTGCTGCGGTGTCGAGCATCAGCCCCTCGGCCGCCAGGTTCTCAGGCCCTTCCCGGTACCCTGCCCATTTTCGGCGCTTGCGCTCCCGGATCCTGGCGAAGAGCTTCATCTTCAACCACTGGTGTTCGTCCCAGAGTTTATCGTCCGGGATCTCATCGATCACCTCCCAGATGATCGGGTTATCATACTCCTCGCGCCAGTCGGGATAGATCGGATCCATGTATCGGTCGATGAGCGCCTCGATCCGGTGGTTCAGCCAGGTCGGTACATGCACACCGTTGGTGATGGCATCGATCGGGACATCCTCGACCGCGCGGTCAGGCCAGAGGGGCTGCCACATCTTCCTGGCGACCTCGCCGTGTCTCTGGGAGACGCCGTTGTGGAAGAGACTCATCCTGAGCGCAAACGCGGTCATGTTGAAACCGGTGCCCGGGTTGTGCGGATCTTTCCCGAGTGCCATGAACTCGCCCCAGTCGAGGCCGAGCGAGGAGCAGTAGTTGCGGAAGTACTTTGCCATCAGGCCTTCGGGGAAGACATCGTGGGCGGCCGGCACGGGGGTGTGGGTGGTGAAGATCGATGTGCCTCGGATCTGCTCACGCGCATCATCCGGAGGCACACCGGCCTCGAGTCTCTCCCGGAGCCTCTCAAGGAGGGCAAACGCCGAGTGCCCCTCGTTTAAGTGCATCGCCGAGTATTTGACACCGAGCTCATCGAGAACCTTCCTCCCGCCTATGCCGAGCACCAGTTCCTGCCTGAGGCGGCACTCGATCTCCTTTAAGTAGAGGCGGTGGGATATGCTCCGGTTCTCAGGGGTGTTCGCATCGATATGGGTATCGAGGAGGTAGAGCGGGACGCGCCCGACCTGCACTTTCCAGACCGCGACATGGAGTGGCGGCTCGACGAAGGGAACCTGCACCATAAGCTGCCTGCCGTCGTCTTCGAGAACCCGGATGACCGGCGCGGCGTCGCGGTCCAGGAGTTCGGCGACGTTCTTCTGCCACCCGCCCGCCTCTATATGCTGGTGGAGATATCCTTCCGCGTACATGAACCCGACAGCGATCATCGGCACCCCGAGGTCGCTTGCTGCTTTAATGTGGTCGCCGGCGAGGATGCCGAGTCCTCCTGCATAGAACGGGAGCGAATGGTGTAGCCCGAACTCGCTGGAGAAGTAGGCGATCGTCAATGGCATCCTCCCGGGGTATCGCTGTGCAAACCAGCTCGTCGTCGGTTCCATGTACTGCCGGAACCGGAACATTATGATATCGTAGCGACGGAGGTACTCCGGGTTGCCTGCCGCCCGCTCAAAGAACCGCGGCGGTGTCTCAAGCAGCATCCTGACCGGGTTGTGGCGGCTCAGCATCCACTCCGCCGGGTTCAGCTGTTTGAAGAGCACCGTCGCTGAGGAGTGCCAGCTCCACCAGAGGTTGTAGGCGAGATCGACCAGCCCGAAGATCCTCTCCGGGACGTGGGCGAACCGATCATAGGGTATCTCTGTCTTCATCACGACCACTGCCTGAGAATGGACTGACTTTGCCCGTCAGATCAGATAAGTGCTTCTGTCACCCGACCGGGTGGGCAAGCATCCGATCTTCACGCCCCGTGATCTCCCGGTTCTTCCCTTCCTCCCACTCTTTGCCGGAGGGACAGTTTCCGACATATGTGTTGAGCCCGTGGATCACAGGGCCGATCCCCGGGAGAAGGCCGCCCGGTAGAGCCAGAACACCCCGGGGCTGGTCGTTATGTCTGGGCTGAGGAGGTAGACGTTGGCGTCGATGCAGAACGCCTGGATCCTCCCCGGCCCGCCTCTTTGAGCAGGATGTACCTCCCTTGCCCACCTGAACCCCATACCCATCCATGCACTCCACCGGGAGCGGTCCGGTGCCGATAGGGGGCGCGGGTAAGAAGCAGCTGATTCCCGGCCTGTTTTTCGGTATAGCACATCAGCTACCCGGATGAGGATGAAAAGGTATTATAGACTCC
>JAAZIF010000018.1 GCA_012510335.1 Methanomicrobiales archaeon
GACGTCGAAGGCCGGCTCAGCGATGAGGAAGACCACCCGGCCCCGCAGGATCTCCTCGCCGGCATCGGAGATCGCCCGGGCATGATCCTTCCCGTGGGCCGTGACGACCGTGGCCCGCGCGAGAGGGATCTTCAGCCGGGCAAACGCGACCTGGAGTGAGGATACACCGGGGATCACATCGCCCGGGAGGTAGCCGAGACCCGCAAGCATCGGATCCCCCGTCGAGAGGATGACCGCGTCATCCGGAAGCGACCGAAGCGTCCCGTAGTCCTCGATCTCATGCACCTCGCAGTCCGGCCGGATGCATGCCCGCGCGAGCGCTATGGCCCGGGGGGAGCCATACACGAGCGCCGCCGCCCCTATGGCCGCGGCCGCCTCCTCGGTCAGCATACCCGGCCCGCACCCGACGCCCACGATCTTCACGGAGACTCCCCGATGACCCTCCCGGCGCGGTCGACGAGCACCACACGGACGCGCGGGTAGCGCTCCCGGAACGCCGCGATCTCCCGGCGGCTCACCTCATCCCACCCCGGGGTCATCGAGAGCTCCTCGACCGTCATGCATCCGGTTCCGTCGAGCACATCCGGGTTCATGAACTTCAGGATCAGGCCCGGGAGCCCGCAGATCGTGGCATCCTCATCCGCCACCCGGAGGGCCTCTGCGAGCCTGTTCCCCACCAGGATCACCTCCTGCTCCGGGAAGAGGAGGCGGGAGTAGCGGAGGCCGAGCCGGCCGGTCGTCAGAACGACCCCGTCTGCGGCACGGGCGATCCGGTCGAAAACCCCCTCCATCAGGTGGTCATCCCAGGGCTCCACGAGCCCGGTCGTCCCGAGGACCGATATACCGGCCTGCACCCCGATCTTCGGGTTCAGTGTCTTCTGTGCAACCTCAGCGCCCCGGGGGATCGTCAGGATGACCGTCACGCCCGGGAGATCGGCCTCTGCCACCCCCTCCGCGATCGACCGCCTGATACAGTCGAGCGCCGGTTCACTGATCGCCGGCGTCCCCTGGCGGTGGCGAGGGGTATCCCTGGCAAAACTCCCGATCCCCTCCCCGGGGACGAACTGGATCGACCCCGATAACGAGGGTGCTGCGGTCGCGACGAACTCAAGCCCCGCGGTCACATCTTCCTGGTAATCCCCCGGATCCTTCCAGCACGATGCTATACCGCGGCGGGCTTCGACCGGAACCCTGACCGCGATGCCGCAGGGGAGGGTGATCCCCACCCCCTTAATATCCTCATCCCCGGCAAGCGAGAGGACCGCTGCCTTGCAGGCCGCAGCCGCCGTCGTCCCGGTCGTAAACCCCCGGCGGAGAACCTTCCCCGACGCCGTCAGGACAGCAAGACCCCGCCTGACATTGGGGAGGAGGGAGGGCGACCGGCACGCCGCCACCCACCCGGCGGGATACTCAAAATCAGTAACCGGATCCTTCATGACCTGCACGCCCGGCAAAAATCGTGATTATCTCGTTTGTCGCCGCAACCGCCACCGGCGTGCCGCCCCGGGTGCCGACGCATGACACCGACGGCACATCGAGAGCACGGAGCGCCTCCTTCGACTCCGCCGCGTTCACAAACCCGACCGGGATGCCGATGACAAGCGCCGGGCGGATCCCTTCCCGGATCATATCACAGACAACAAGGAGCGCCGAGGGGGCGTTTCCTATGACAACGACCGAACCCTCGATCCGGTCCCGCAAGGCGACAAAACCCGCGGACGTCCGGGTGATCCCGCGTTCATGAGCTATATCCTCCCCGTAGTCGAGGGCACAGATGATCTCACTCTCGTGTCCGCGCTTCAGTATACCGGCCTGCACCATCCTGATATCGGTGATTATCGGCGCCCTCTGGCCGAGCGCGGCAAGACCGGCCGCGACCGGGTCGCCGGCGAAACGCATCAGGTCCGCCATCACAAAATCACCAACAGCCACCGAGCACCGTTGCCGGATCCGGTCCCCGGGGGTGGCATCTCCCACCCGCTCCCGGGCGAGGTTCCGGCTCGTGCTCGCTATCGCGTAGGCCTCGGGGGTGACCGCCGCAAGGTCAGTATACGTACTTCCGGTGGTATCCCCGGGGCGTGATGATACCTCTCTCATCTCCCTCATCCCTCCAGATTCTGGTCTCTTCTCCGCCGATAAAGACGATCGAGTGCATATCCACAAACGTGAAGTGATCCTCAAACCCGCCGAGCGTCGTGATCAGGCGCTCCTCCCCCTCACGGTAGGCGTTCTTGACCACACCGACCGGTGTCCCGGCCGGGAGGTGGCGGCGGGCGATCCCGATCGCAGCACCCAGGTTATGCGGCCTCCCCCGACTCCGGGGGTTGTAGAGGACGACCGGCACCCGCATCTGAAACGCGAGGTCGAGCCTCCTCTCGATCTCCTCCCAGGGCGTCAGGAGATCGGAGAGGCTCATCGTTATGTAGTCACCTGAGAGCGGGGATCCCAGCCGCGCGGCCGCAGAGACCGCGGCTGTTATGCCGGGTATGACCTCGACCGGAACCCTCGTCCCCGATCGCTCCGCCACCTCAAGCACGATGCTCGCCATCCCGTATATACCGGCATCACCGCCGCTCACCATCGCGACGACCCGGTTCTCGGCGAGGGCGAGCGCCTTCTTCGCCCGGTCGACCTCCCGGCCCATGCTGCTCGTGATGACCTCTTTTCCGGCAAGCACCGGCATAACCAGGTCCAGGTAAAACTTGTTGCCGATGACGCAGTCGGCCTCACCGAGGGCTTTCAGGGCCCCGGGCGTCATCTGCAAAAGGCTGCCGGGACCGGTGCTGACAATATACAGTCTTCCTTCATTATCGTGCGATTGCAACAGTAACACTTCCATAGGCCTGTTTGGCAAACACCAGATCTCTATGCCTGGAGACCGCCAGGGCCGCCGGCTCCGCGACCCCGACAAGTCCGATCAGGGAAGCTCTTGAAGGTGTTTTGACCCCGGGAGCGTTAATCGTATCGTCGTCAAGGAAGACGAGGTTCCCGCCGAGGTCAGAGATCCCCTGTATGAGCCCCATCTCCCCGCGCTTCTTCACGGTAGTCGCGTAGATAAGAACCTCGCCCGTGGCAACCCCCGCCTCGCGGAGCGCCGCACCGATCGCCGCGGTCACATCCCTCGCTGAGACACCCTTCCGGCACCCGACACCGACGGTGTAGTCCCCCTTTCTCGCAAGGAAGGAGACACCCGGCCCCGCGACAACCATACCGGGGCCGGTGACGGCGTAGAGGGGCACGTCGCCGTCCAGTATGGCGGCGTTCACGGCCCTTGTAGAATCCCGGTTCACTATATCGCACCCCCTGCGGGCGGCAAGCCCCTCCACCGACTCCCGGCCGCGGGTCTCGGTCGCGGTCGTGATCACGGGCTCGA
>JAAZIF010000203.1 GCA_012510335.1 Methanomicrobiales archaeon
GGCGCATACTTGATCGAGATGAGACCATGATCCCGAAAGACCATCCACGCTACCGTTCCCTCATCGCCCGCGAGAGGCTCGCCCGGTTCGCCCGCGAGGGCATCGTCGCACTCGAGGGGCTTGCCGCTCACGGGCGCGGGGAGGCGTTTGATTACCTGATAGGCGAACGGACGACCAGGAGTGCGCACCTTGCCGCCCGGACGGCCGCCGCGATGCTTAAGTCCGCCCGGCACGCCGTTATATCGGTTAATGGGAATACCGCGGCGCTTGCGGCGGCGGAGATCGCGGCCCTCCAGCAGGCGAGCGGTGCAGACGTCGAGGTGAACCTCTTCCATCGGACCGATGAACGGGTAGCAATGATCACCCGGCTCCTTGAAGAGAACGGTGCCTGTGTTCTCTCCGGAATTCCTGAGCGGCTCGTCCCGCTCGCCCACGACCGCGGGCTCTGCCTGCGGGAGGGAATCGGGGATGCCGATGTGGTTCTTGTGCCGCTTGAGGACGGGGACCGGTGTGAGGCGCTCAGGTCTATGGGAAAGGCGGTCATAACGATCGATCTAAACCCGCTCTCCCGGACAGCCCGCACCGCGACCCTGACGATAGTCGATGAGCTGACCCGTGCGCTCCCCCGGATCACCGCGGCCTGCACCTCCCTCGATCCCGGCGAGCGCGATCGCCTCATAGCCTCACTTGACAATACCTATCTTCTACGGGCGGCAATAGATGAGATGAGAGAGAGACTATCCCATGCTCTGGAGTGAGATCTACCGCCCGAGGGGGTGCGATGGTATCATCGGGCAGGACGAGGTCGTCCGCTACCTCGTCTCGTTTGCAGAATCTGGCGGCGTGCCTCACATGCTCATCACCGGCCCGCACGGCACCGGCAAGACCGCTGCCGTCGAGTGCCTGGCTAAAAAACTCTACGCCGGGAACTGGGAGGCGAATGTGAGCATCTTCAGCGCCTCTGACCTCCTCGGGCGGGGGAGGAGCACGCTTGAGGCAGACGAGCGGTTCAGTCACGTATACAGGAGAGGACAGAGCCTGATCGTCAACTTCAAGTACATCGTGAAGTGGTACGCCTCAATGCGGCCTCTGGACGCCCCGTTCAAACTGATTGTCTTTGAGGACGCCCATGACCTGACGTTTGAGGCGCAGCAGGCCTTGCGGCGGACCATGGAGCGCTACAGCGCCACCTGCCGGTTTATATTCATAACCACCAGACCGTCGGCGATCATCCCTGCGATCGCATCAAGATGCCTGCCTCTCTTCTTTGCACCGCTTAAAAGCGGGATCGTCCGCGCCCGCCTTGAGGAGATCCTCGCCGCCGAGTCGGCCACCCTCCCGGCTGACGACATCGACCTGATCGTCCATGCCGCGCAGGGTGATCTCCGGCGTGCGATCATCTACCTTCAGCTCGCCATCGGATCCGGTGGGGATGCTGACCTCGCTGAGGTTCTCGCCGAGGTCTCGCGCTCGGAGACCGGCAACGCCGCCGCATCGATGTTTGAAGCGCTCAGGGCCGGTAACTTTGATGCCGCAAGCCGTATCGCTGAGTCGATGATGATCGAGTACGGGCTCCCGGCACAGGAAGTTGTCCGGGAACTTCGGCAGGTGATCCGGCGCGAGTACAACGATCCGGCCCTTGCCGTCGCGCTTGCTGATGCTGACTACCGCCTCTGCCACAATGCAAATGATTTTGTGCAGATCAATGCACTCCTCGCCCGGATTGCCAGGGAGGTTTTTTGTGAGTAAAGTACAGCAACACTATGACGAGATCGCGGATATCTACGACGATCACTACGGCGGCTACCGGGGAAGGAGTTACCACCGGCACATATCAGACCACGTTATGAGTGTGCTCCCGAAGGGGGGTCTTCTTCTCGACCTCGGGTGCGGGACAGGGCTCTTTGTGAAGCGGTACATCGAGGAGAGCGGCCGGGCGGTGGGCCTTGATATCAGCCCGAGGATGGTGTGCTACGGTCGGCGGCGATGCCCGGAGAGCGGGTTCTGCGTCGGAACCGCCGACGTTCTCCC
>JAAZIF010000204.1 GCA_012510335.1 Methanomicrobiales archaeon
GCGCGGAGCACGCGTCCCCCGTCCATGGGAAACGCCGGGATGAGGTTGAACCCGAAGAGCAGGACATTCAGGAGACTGAGGTAGCCGAAGACAAAGACAAGGACGCCGCCGATCGCCGGATCCGGAACAACAGCCTCAAAGACGTATACCAGGACGCCGCAGACCACGCCGACCAGGAGGCTCATGAGCGGTCCCGCAAGCGCCATGGGGAGCTCCACCTTCGGGTCCGGCATCGTCTCCTCCATCTGGGAGACGCCGCCGAGGATGAGGAGCGTAATGCTATGGATCTTGATCCCCTTCGCTTTCGCGAAGAGTGAATGGGCCATCTCGTGGACGAAGACACCGGCGAAGAGACCGAGCGCGACGACGGTTCCTAGGATGTAGGGGGTGAAATTGGCCACGATCAGCGTCTGGTCGATCGGGACACCAAAGAGGGTTGCGATCAACCCGGTCGTGAGTTCGATCTGGCTTCCGATGATCCAGGCAAAAAGCGGAATAACCAGGAGAAAGCTCCAGTGCAGTTTGACCGGAATCCCGGCCAGGTTCCCAATCTCAAGTGAGGCCTCCATACGAAACAGTATCTTTTTATCGTTTATAGTAATATACCTTCAGAGGATGCCGATGAGAACACAGATCACAGAGCTGTTTGGACTGAGCGTCTACACCGATAAAGCCGCATTTGTCGGGAGCGTTGATGATGTCGTGATCGATGTGGACCAAAAAAAGATCGATGCCCTTGCAGTCGGTGAACTTAATCCTGAGATCGGGGAGATCAAGGGCTACTCAGGACTGAAGATACCCTTCCGCATCATAAAGAGTATAAACGATATCGTCATCATCCGCCACATTCCCGGGATGTTCAGATCCCCTGCAAAAGAGGAATGAACGATAACCTGCCCCCCGGATCCCTATACCATGAATACGAGAGATCGGGAGATCTTCGCAAACCTCGCCATCTTTCCCCCGATCTTTGTCAGGCTCGATGGTCGGGCCTTCCACCGCCTGACCCGCGCACTTGACCTGAAAAAACCGTTTGACCCCGCGTTTCATGCGAGCATGCGGGCGGTCTCCCGCTACCTCATCGAAGGTAGCGGTTTTTCGCCTGCATTCGCTTACACCTTCTCAGATGAGATCAGCCTCTACTTCCGGACGCTGCCCTTCTCCGGGCGGGTGGAGAAGATCGACTCCGTGACCGCCTCACTTGCGGCGAGCAAACTCACGATAGAGCTTGGATGCCGCGAACCGCTGGCGTTTGATGCCCGGATCATACCCGCGGCAGGGGATTTTGCGGTCGAGTACCTCATATCGCGCCAGAACGAGGCGTGGCGGAACCACATCAACGCCTACTGTCAGAGCGCGTTGATCGAGGAGGGGATGACCTCCAGGGAGGCCGCCGCCGCGCTCCGGGGAATGCAGGCGGACGCGATGCACAATATGATGTTTGAGCGGGGGGTTAACCTCGCGGCAACCCCGGCCTGGCAGAAGCGGGGGACGCTCATCTACAGGGAAGAGTATATAAGAGAGGGGTATAACCCCATAACGGGTGAGACCGTGCAGGCCACGAGAACCTGCACCAGGGAGCTTGCAGAGACCCCCCTCTTCTCAACCGACGAGGGTGCGGCCCTTATCCGGTCACTCACCGGCCCGTGAAATGCCCATCTGCATCTGCACGCCTTCTACATCCCAATCCTTCTCAAGTGCAAAGGGCCTGACTGGCCTCTCTCCATCGGCGTGACGGATGGTGAGGGCCGCCGCCCGCACCTCCCCGGCGATCTCCTTATGCCACTCCTCTACCCCGATGAGCGCGGCCACCCGCCCATCAGCGACCTCCACGGCCGCGACGATGAATTCGTCGACGTTAAGGTCGAGCTGGCGGCGCATATCCTGTAACCTCCTGATCACCTCTCGGGCGTAGCCCTCTGCCTCGAGCTCCGGCGTGAGGGTGACGTCCACGTAGACCGTCGCACCTTTCATGGACGCAGCGAATACGCCCACAGGCAGCCCCTCCGCGAAGGTGACGTGGTGAGCGGTGATCGTGTAACCATCAAGCTCTGCCTCTCCATCCCGCTCGATGGCGGCCTTCAGGGCGGTGCCGTCCGCCTGCTCGATGAGTGCCCTGACCTTCGCCCCCTCCCGCCCAAACTCAGGGCCGATGGCCCGCATAACCGGCTCAGCCCGCCAGAGGATCCGGTCCCACGCCCCTGTGACGACCCTGACTCTCCGGGCGTTTGCACGCGCGAGCGCGAGTTCGCCTAATCTCTCGATGGCACCCTCCACTTCATCACTCCCGGTGGCCACAACGACCTCCCTGACCGGCCAGCGGAGTTTCCGCTTCCCTGCCTGCCGGGCGGTAGCGGCTGCGTCGTCAAACGACCTGATAATCTCCATTGCTGCCTCCAGGCCATTGTCGATCAGGAGATCATCCGCCGCCGGCCAATCGAGCATATGGACGCTCTCCGGGTCTCCGGGGAGGCGGAGGTTCTGGTAGATCTCTTCGGTGATATACGGGGCGAAAGGTGCCAGGAGCGCGATTACACGGCGCATGACATAGTAGGTCGCCTCGTAAGCATACCGCTTCTCGGGTGAATCCTCCTCGAGCCACATCCTGGGCCGGACGAGCTGGACGTACCAGCGGGAGAGATCCTCAAGGATGAAGGCGGTGAGCGCCCGCGTCACCCGGTGGAGGTGGTACTCCTGCATATCCTCATCCACGATCCGTATAAGCGTGTTCACCCGGGAGATGATCCAGCGATCC
>JAAZIF010000205.1 GCA_012510335.1 Methanomicrobiales archaeon
TCCGCCTCCCCGGTTATGGCATTGAAGACCACTACAACATCCCTGTCCATACGGCTAACCCCTGTCTGGATCGCTACTTCCCCACAGGGAAGCATATAGTCGTTCCCCCACCCGGAACCCCCTCTCTCCTGGCCCTTGGGCGATACCGGGAATCACGCCGGCAGAGCCTCCCGGCGGTGGGGCGATGCGCCTGATAGGTGCTGCATCGCCTCCGGTGTGAGCCACGCTTCCGGATCTGTTATATGGCCTCCGGTCAATTGAGCTACCGTGCAGGAGGCGTTGCAGAAGAATGCGGATACAAACCTTCTGCCCCATCGGCTCTGCTGCCGCTGCAGGCTGCACCGGGACTGCCTCGTCCGCCACCACCGCACCGATACCTCCTCGTGACGGGGGCGGTGGCCGGCGGTCTGCCCGGGAGGGATGCTTTCTCCAGGCAGGCGAGGGGATGATACCATCGATCCATCGGTAGCATCGCACCGGGATCGGGGGGAGTATAATCCCGCAAGCAGGGCCGGCGGGAGTCTCAAAAGGGTCATGTAACATAACGAGAGAGGGTAGCGAATGAAGATACTTGGAATCAACGGGAGCCCCCGCGGTTCAAAGAGCCAGACGCTCCGGCTCGTCAGGGCCGTCCTAGACGGGGCCCGGAATGCCGGGGCCGATGTAGAGGTTGTGGACGTCTGCAAACTCGATATCGAGTACTGTAGCGGATGCACGGTCTGCTACGAGCGGGGAGAATGCGTCAAGATGGACGACTTTGCCGATCTTTATGAGAAGATGCTTGAAAGCGATGGGATCGTGCTTGGTTCGCCCAACTACATCAACTCCGTCACCGCGCAGATAAAGACCATGCTAGACCGGATGGCAGACGCCATCCACTGCCGGATGTTCACCGGGAAGTACGGATGCGCTGTCGCAACGGCAGGAGGATCCGGGGCTGATGAGGTTGTGGCATACCTCAACGGTGTTCTCCAGACCCTGGGCGCGAACACCGTGGGCGGTGTCGGCGTGGTTCTCGGGGGAGACCCGGAGGCAATCGTGCCTGCGGAGGGGAGGGCCTACGAACTCGGCGAAAAACTCGTACGGGCCATCGAGAACAAGGATACCTATCCCGAACAGGAGAGGCTCCACACCGAGATGTTTGAGCGGATGCGGGCCCTGGTCATGGCAAACAGGGATCGCTGGCACCACGAGTACGAACACTGGATAGCATCCGGGTGGATATCCGAATAGGATGCCCCCATCTTTTCACCGGCGGATCTCATCGATGATCCTCTGCAGCCCTTCCCGGGCCTCAGGAAGCGCCCCTGCAGCCGCATCCATGAGTACAGGTATTGCCTCATCCCCCATATCGATCAGGGCTCGTTCAGCCCGCTTTCTGACAACGACTGCACCATCCTGAAGTGCCTGTATTAGAGGGGCGATGGCTTCCTCTCCCCCTATCCGGGCAATAGTCCTGACGGCATTCGCCCGCATCTCGATGGAGGGATCGGATAGTGATTCTGTGAGTGCAGGGAGTGCATCGGCCCCGACCCTCTCCACCTCTGCCCAGCGATCCAGTGCCATGAGGTAGAGGGCCAGTTCTTCTCCGGTCCGCGGCTCCCAGCCTGCCGCTCCCAGTGCCCCGGCAACCCCTGCACGGAGCTCTTTATCCCCTGTTCTGAGAGCGTCGATCAGGTGACCCTGCAACGTACCCCCGGGATCCTTCAGCGCCTCGAGTGCGGCATGCATGACCCGGTCATCCTGATCGCCTAAACCCATGATCAACGATTCTATTGCACGTCTGCCCCCGATGTACCCGAGAGACCGGGCAGCAACAATCCTGACCCTCTCGTCCCCGTCCTGCATTGCCAGGGTCAGCGGCTCTATCGCCTGCTTGCTCCCCATGTAGCCGAGCGCCTCAGCCACGGTTGCCCGAACCTCGTTATCCGGTTCCCGGTGAAGGGATTCGATCAGGGCCTCGATTGCCCGCTCATTCCCGATCTTACCCAGGTTGCGGGCAGCGACGAGCCGGACGAACCGATCGGTATCCTTCAGGGCTTCCATGAGCGGCGCGACCGCAGTCGTGCGCATCTCCCCGAGGGTGCTGGCAGCGGCGATCTGTATCTCGGGGTCTTCGTTCTTGAGCGCACGGATAAGACCGTCTACGGCAGGGCGCCCCATCATGATGAGACGTGTTGCGGCGCCTAGCTGTGCGTTCCAGGTCTTGTCCTTGAGCGCCGTGATGAGCGTATCGATCTCCTGACGACCTGACTGCTCAAACGCCTCCTTATCCTCCCGGCGGGCCGATCTCCTCGTAGGGGTCTTTTCCTCCTCCAGAATCTGGTTGCCGAGCGCCCTCCGCCATACATCTATCACCTGCCGCTTCCTGAGGGCGGCCGCTGCTTTTGCCCGTACGTCCTCATCCTCATCCTCAAGTGCATAGAGCAGCGCTTCGCCTGCCTCTTCATTGGGAATCTCCCAGAGAGCATCGATCGCGGCCAGGCGCATATCTCTCTCCCCTCTCCTCAATACCAGGAAGAGGGGGTCGATCGCCAGATACCCAAACTCTCCCAGCGCACGGGAGACGCTCCACCTGACCTCAGGTGCCGCATCTCCCAGGTGTTCGATGAGAACCGGGATCGATTCACCGACACCAATGAGCGCTATCGCCTTCGCCGCCATAACCCGGACGACCGGCACCGGATCGTCCAGCGCCTCCTCAAGCGGTCTGAGCGCGCTATGCCCGAAGGCTGCAATGGCATCGGCCGCGGCTGCCCGAACGCCGTGGTACCTGTCCCCGAAGAGGCTTATGAGCGGCTTGATTGAACGACGATCGCCGATATTTCCGAGCGCACGGGCAGCAGCGATCCGCACATCCTCCCTGAGATCATTGAAGACCTGGATCAGCGGGTCGATGGCATCCTCGTCCCCGATCTCGCCGAGTCCATCTGCGGCGGCGATCCGGACCGCGTGGTGGGGGTCGTTGAGCGCCTCGATGAGATATATAACCGCCTCCTCCCCCATACCCTGCAGCGCGGCAATAGCTGCCATCCTGATACTCAAATCGCTGCTCCTGAGTGCTTCAAGGTACCGTTCCAGGGCTGTCTTCTCCGGGACAGGATCTTTGGGTTTCAGCGGTGTCTCCCGGGTGAGTTCCGGTATTTCGAGTTCCTGCAACACCTCGTCTATCTCCCTGTGGTCGGGCTCCTCCTCGTGCTCCTGCTCCGCGGCCTCATCCCCGCCGGCGATCGCCTGCTCGAAATCGAGCGGTATCAGCTGCTCCAGCGGGATCGCCGGATCCATGGGATCCGGCGCCTGCCTGAGCCGGGTCTTGACCTTTGCCCATGCGTCCTCCGCCCTGCGGCTATCTCTGAGCAGATCTTCGAGATTCAGGGCTTCTTCGGACCCGCCGTAGGCCTGCTCTGCTGGCTTCTCCGGGCTTCCCGTGGTCGGCACCTCCTCTTCTTCAGGTGGTGTAGAGATCTCCCGTGTCTTCCGGATGCGAGTATAGTCAGGCCGCCCGAACCGCTCCTCAAAACGCCTCTGTATTGCAAGCCCCTCATCGAGTTCCTTTTTGTACCGGGAGGAGTCTTCCTGCGCCGGCTGATTCCGCGCCATCTCTTCCTGGCGCCGCCGTATATACTCGATCGCAGTCCGCGCCCTCCGTTGCCGCGCAGGGTCTGCCGATCCGGCTTCCAGGATCAGGGCGTCGAGTGCGGGCTGTCCCAGTTGCTGTAGCGCTTCTCTCGCACCGATGCGGACGCCCGAGTACCTGATATCAAGAGCCTGGATGAGCGGCGGGATGGCTGGCCTCCCCATCTGAATAAGTTCGTTCCACTGCTCCTTCGCTATAAGGTATTCAGCTCTCGCGAGGTTGCTCTTCGGCGCCCAGCCCAGACGGTCAAGCGCCCATGCGGCCTCCATCCGGACATGGTGGCCGGGATCGTTGAGGGCTTCGGCCAGTGTGCGCACTGCCCGGATGTCACCCAGCTCCCCCAGCGCCTCAACAGCACAGATGCGGACGCTCTCCTTCGGATCCCCGGCAGCTCTGATGAGTGCGGGGAGAGCCATAGCGTCGTGAGTCTTCCCGAGTGCCCGTGCCGATTCGCCCCTTATACCGGGATCACTGCTCTCGAGAGCCTTGAGTAGGACAGGGATGGCTGCTCCCTGGAGTTTTGCAAGTTCTCCCCAGTCTTCCAGGATATAGTAAAACTCGACCTTCTCCTGGATATCGCCCGGCACCCACTGGAGCCTGGCGAGTACCCTGGCGGCCTCTCTCCTGACCGAAGGGTCGCAGTCATGGAGCACTTCCCGAAGAGGCGGAACCGCCTTCCTGCCCATCCCCTGGATGGCGATCACGGTGGCACGCCGGATCGCCGGGCTTTCATGACGCAGTGCGGGTCGTAGCGCCTCAAACATACCGTAGCCTCTTCCTGCGATTGTACGGGCGATGGATTCCTGCAGGGCGGGGCATGCCCGGAGAACCAGGGCGAGAAGCAGGGGGATCGATGGGGTGCCGGCCGAGGCAAGGGCCTCTGTCATCCGGGTCTGTGTTGCGGGATCGGCATTCTCCAGCGCATCGAGAAGAGTCGGGATGGCGGGAACCCCGACGCAACAGAGAGCCTTCGCTGCATCGGTGCGGCTATCCGGGTTTCCGCTGCCCAGTGCCCTGATCAGGCCGGCGTGATCCTTCTCCCGTTCCAGCTTATCGATACCTGTTCGAAACCTGTCAAAGAATGCCATGTCGCATGATCCAGTACCCGAGGCGTTCTTCAAACAAACTCTTTCCGGTCTGTATGAGGTTTCTACCCGCAAATTCAATAAATGTTCCATCCCGCACGCTGTGGTCTCGTTCACTGCCGGTTCGGCCGATAATTCCACGCACCCATGTTCATCTGCGCTCTGTTTGCAGAGGTGGTAGAGACCAGAAATCCTTCTCGCCCCCGGTCCCGGAGAATGAGTACACCACATTCTTAACACTGGCCCAATGCGGTCCGGTCCTGCCGATGCTAATCTTTATCTGCGCGGGATCGGTATACGGTGGATCCATGGTCAGGCTTGATATAACCAGGCTGCCGGGAATCGCGCAGGAACTCGGGCCGGATGCTGCCCGGGTTTTCTCCCGGATATACTCCTGGTACGTTAAACCCGGGCGCCTGGTATTCCCTGACGCGATGAAAAGGTGGGTGCGGGAGAAGTACGGCGATATCGAGACGCAACAGATCGTCAGGGTGACCAATAACCTGACCGGGGAGAGCACACTCTTCAACTCAATCAGGGCACGCCGCCCGGTGTTGACGCCACGCGCTGAGGAGGTGCTTGATGTGCGGGCGCTGGCAGAGAAGGGACCGTTTGCAAACCCCCTTGATGAGACGCCCGCCGATACGTTCGGGAGGATCGATGGTGATCACTGGATTACGGCAGGCAACATCGCCAAGTATGATTATCTTCACGCGGTCATAATCTCAAGGGATACCGGCCCCTACGTCGTTGCAGAACCGCAGGTAGCTGACCTGATCAGCGTGGCCATCCGGTGGTGCCAGGATGCGCACCGTACAGACCCCGGGGCAACCCACCCCCTCCTCGTCTGGAACTTCCTCTGGCGTGCGGGGGCAAGCGTCGTGCATAACCATGCCCAGATCCTTCTCACCCATCGCCCCTACTCCGCGCCGGCGCGCCTCGATCAGGTCAGGAAGAATTACCGGCGCTGCTACGGAACCGGATACTACGACGACCTCTTTCTGGCTCATGCCGCCATCGGCCTCGGCCTCACCTCCAGGGGTGCCCGGGTCATGGCCTACCTGACCCCGAAGAAAGAGCATGAGGTCATGATCATCGCAGAGTCACCGCA
>JAAZIF010000206.1 GCA_012510335.1 Methanomicrobiales archaeon
CGAACTTAGCAGCGTCCAGGGCATCAGAAAGGAAGATGATAACTTCCTTGTCCGGACAGCGCCGGGGAACACCTACCGTTGCCGGACGGTCATCCTCACCCCCGGTAAGCAGCCCCGGACCCTGGGGCTCCCTGATGAGGAACGCCTGATGGGGAGGGGCGTCTCGGTCTGCTCGACGTGTGATGGTCCGCTCTTCCGTGAACGGCCGGTTGCTGTTGTCGGTGGAGGAAATGCAGCGATCCAGACCGCCATCGAGATGACGAAGATCGCAAGTTCAGTGGCACTGGTCACCAGGGGCATCATTAAGTGTGACAGGATCTACATCGACCGTATAAAGGAGATGGGCGTGCGGATATTTCCCCACAGCGAGGTGACAGCCCTTCACGGTGAGACAACCCTGACGGGGATCACAGTCAGGGATCGCAAGACCGCGAAGGAGACGATCCTCGACGTTGAGGGACTCTTCCTCGAGATCGGGCTCATGCCGAATACACAGTTCCTCAAAGGTCTTGTGTCGCTGAACGATCTGGGAGAGATCATCATCGACGAGAATAACCAGACAGGCCATCCCGGGATCTTTGCAGCCGGCGATGCGACCTGCATCAGGGGCAAACAGATCATCATCGCCGCCGGCGAGGGGGCGAAGGCTGCGCTCGCGGCGCACGAGCATCTCCTGAAGGAGGGGCTCTCCTGCATCCCCATACCGGCGGCCTTATGAGTGGATGCATCCAACCAGATGTGGATGTAACATGGTGCTTGAGGAGACACTCGTTATCCGCGGCCCGATCGATTCCCCGGAGGTTCTACATGCCTTCAGGGAAGCGGGCATGCCGGCACGCATCACACGGACCGTTACCCTGGAAGCCCTGCTCTCCGCAAAAGGAACGATCAGGAATATTAAGACGCTTTTGAAGGAAGAGGTTGAGCGGACCGAGAAACTCGCTGAAGAGTACAGGGCTGAGGAAGGTATTGAGGAGGATGAGGGCGCAGAACCTATAGAGCTGTATGACCCCTTCCTTGAGATTGCGGAACAGATCACCGGGGCTCTCACCGAGTTTATGGATATATATCAACCCGGGGACGTTGTCTCCGCGGACGAGATCAAAGAGTGGATGAGGCCGGCAGCCCAGGAAGAAGAGCCGCCGGATGCCGGGAGAACCATGATACACAGGCTCATTGCGTTCACAACCCTGGATGGGAACGACCTGGTCAAGATCGAGGATGGAAGGGTGACCATACAGGGGCACAGAGACCCTGAGGATCTCGTCATCACCCTCCCGGGTGAAGCCATCGAGGATATCGATCCCGAAGTCATCAAAGAACATGGTGTCCTGGCAGAGATGATCATCATCTCGCCGGCTGAGTACCGTCTGGAGTTTGGTCCAGAGGCCGTCCTCAGGGCGGAACTCGAGGAGGTCGATGAACTTGCCGATGACCTGGATATCGATGAAGATGTGTATATGTCGTTTCGGGAGGCCATCTCCTTAAAACAGGTCGCCACCACGAGAACCATAGAGATCCTTGAGAAACACGGGTTGATGACTCCGCAGGAGGTTGTGGAGGCGCTCAGAGATGACACCGCGGGAGGTACCGAGGAAGGGTGGTCGATCATGCTGGATCTCACCCCCGAGTTTGTGAAAGGGCTTCTAAACGATCTCAGGAAGATCGGCCTGGTGCGCAAGAAGGGTGGGGGGTTCCGCATGGTCTAGTGGATTATATCACCAGGGGCGCTGGAGTGACCGCCACCCGGCCCGGAGATGGCATCAGGCAGCGCGATAGTCTGGGTCTGGCCGGCCCCCTCCGCAGACTTCCACGTGCGGCGTAGCCCGTTATCGCTCTTTCCAGGTGCGTCCCGGCCAGCACAGGGCCTTTATTCCCATCCAGCGAGACCTCCCCGGTTCCTCTCCTGGCATGTCGCCCGGCCGAGGACTCTCCGGGATTCCCTCCGTGATGCCTATATCAACATCTTCCTCGCGGACAGCCCTTCCCCGGATCGCGAGGGGGCTCCCGGCAGACCTGCACCCGGGCCGTGCAGGCCAGGGTTCCCGATATTAACAAAGAACTCACGAAATAGGTATCTAATAGTAGAACCGAGTACATATGCATGAGGAATGCATCCTCCGGCGGAGGCATCGTGATCGGGATCGATCCCGGGATGGCGAGAACCGGGTACGGCGTCCTCAGGAGATGCGACCCCCATCCGGTCCCCCTGGCCTTCGGTTGCATAGAGACCGAAAGCAACCATCGCCCCGCCCGGCGCCTGCTCGAGATCTACGAGGAGGTCTCGCTGCTCTTTGACAGGTACACCCCCGAGTGCCTCGCCATGGAAGAGCTCTTCTTCTCAAAGAACGTTACCTCTGCCATGCGTGTCAGTGAAGCACGCGGCGTTATCCTCCTCGCCGCGGAGCAGAGGGGGATCCCGGTCACCGGGTACACCCCGAACCAGGTCAAACTGGCGGTGACCGGATCGGGACGGGCCAGGAAAGACCAGGTGCAGGAGATGATGAGGCGGCTCCTCCGCCTGCAGGAACTCCCCCGGCCGGATGATGCCGCGGATGGTCTCGCCATCGCCCTCTGTCACATCAATATGGTGCGTTAGACCATGATAGATCATCTCTCAGGAGAACTGGCATCCACCGGGGACCGGTGGGTGGTGATCGATATAGGCGGCGTCGGCTACCGGGTGCAGGTTCCGGAGCCTGCACTGCAGGATCTTGCAGCGGCAGGAGGCCGGGTTATGGTCCACACCTGCATGGTGGTCCGTGACGACAATATCCAGCTCTACGGCTTCTCCCACCCCCGGGAACGCGAACTCTTCACAATCCTGATCGGTGTCACCGGTATCGGCCCCCAGACAGCCATGAACATCCTCTCGCGGCTCTCGTTTGAGGACTTCGCGATCGCGATCCTGAACGATGATGAGAGAGCGCTCACCCGGGTTCCCGGGATCGGTCCAAAGGGCGCAAAACGCCTGATCCTGGAGCTGAAGGATAAGATGAAGAAACATGCAGCGACGCTCCCCGACGGCAGGAGCCCGGCTCTCGCCGGCGATGCGGTGAGTGCCCTTGTATCACTCGGGTTCTCTGAGCGCGAGGCGGATGAGGCGGTCGGAGCCGTCCTGCCCACCCTGGCCGACCCGACGGTGCAGGATCTGATCCGGGCCTCCCTTGCCCGCCTGCGGGAGCGATCATGAGACGGATCACCTCCCCCGCCGCCCTGCCGGAAGAGGGGGATGACGCCACTATCAGGCCGGCGAGGTTCGATGAGTTCGTGGGCCAGCAGCAGGTGAAAGAGACGCTTGCAATCGCTATAGAAGCCGCAAAGAAACGCGGTGAGTCTCTGGACCATATACTCTTCTCCGGGCCGCCGGGGCTCGGGAAGACGACGCTTGCCCGGATCATCGCCCGCGAGATGGGGGCGGCTATCAGGACCACCGCCGGCCCGGTGCTGGACCGGCCGGGTGACCTTGCCGCCCAGCTGACGGCGCTCTCAAGGGGTGATCTCCTCTTTATCGACGAGATCCACCGCTTAAACCCGGTGGTCGAGGAGGTTCTCTACCCGGCGATGGAGGACTCCTGCATCGACGTGATGATCGGCGAGGGGCCCGGAGCGCGGTCTGTCCAGCTCCCGATCGAGGAGTTTACCCTGATCGGTGCGACGACGAAGGTAGGTCTGCTCGCCTCTCCGCTCAGGGACAGGTTCGGGTTCATATTCAGACTCAACCTCTACGATGTCGGGGATCTGGCAGCGATCGTCCGGCGGAGCGCAGGGATCATGCAGACCCCGATCAACCCCGAAGGAGCGCTTGAGATAGCGAAGCGGAGTCGCGGAACCCCGAGGATCGCAAACCGCCTGCTCCGGCGGGTACGCGACTTCGCCCTGGTCAGGGGGGACGGGAGCGTCGATGAAGAGACCGCCGATGTCGCGCTGACCATGCTCGGGATCGATCGATTGGGGCTTGACGAACTCGACCGGAGGATCCTCTCGGTGATCGCGCACGATTTCGGCGGCGGGCCGGTGGGCGTCAAAACGATCGCGATATCGATCGGAGAGGAGGTGCGGACGGTCGAGGAGGTCTACGAACCCTACCTGATCCAGATCGGGTTTATCAAGCGGACCCCCCAGGGCCGGGAGACTACGCCGGCGGCAGAGAGGCATATCAGGGTGGAGTCTCAGGGGTGACGGGTGTTCGAGGTATTCCCGTCACGCCATCCCCCATTCGGCACCCGGATCTCAAATTTCGCCCCCTCCCCGAAGACTCCCGTCTCGCGGATCACAATCCCGGTTATCGCGAGGATCTCCGTGGCCAGAAAGAGCCCATGCCCATGCCGTTTCTTGTAGGTCGCGCGAAAGATCACCTCTTTCTCCTCATCCGGGATGCCTATGCCGTCGTCCTCGCATAATATAATCAGATCCTGCCCGGATCTCAGATGGGAGAACCGGATCTCCGTTACATTCTCGCCGTGGCGGATGGCGTTGTCGATGAGGTTGTAAAAGACCTTCCTCATCATCGGATCCGCGTAGA
Source organism: Methanomicrobiales archaeon (assembly GCA_012510335.1). Classification (GTDB taxonomy): domain Archaea; phylum Halobacteriota; class Methanomicrobia; order Methanomicrobiales; family Methanoculleaceae; genus Methanoculleus. The sequence continues at coordinate 4,526 of JAAZIF010000206.1, forward strand.
TCTCAAGACCCTCAAGGTCCGTCCGGACCTGGATATCTGCCGGGAGAACCAGCTCTGCGGCGCTCTCCCGGATGAGATCCTCCGGCCTCTGCCAGACAGGCTTCTTCACCCCCATATCCTGGTAGTCCCGGGTGAACTCGATCTGATTCCGGATCTCATCCACGGCAGTCCGGGCACGCCCGAGGTTGTCACGGATGCCGGGAACTCCGGAGTCCTCTATGGAGAAGTCTATGTAGGCGAGTGCGACGGTGATCTGGTTGAGGATGTCGTGGCGGGTGATACTGGAGAGCAGGTTCAGCTTCGTGTTTGCCAGGGCGAGCGCCCTCTCTGCGTGCTGCTGCTCGGTTATATCCCTTCCGGAGCTGAGCATCCCGCTTATGGTGCCGCCCTCGTCCCGGATGACGGTGTTGTTCCACTCTATGATCCGCTCGTCGCCATCCACGGTAAGGACCGGCGTCCTCGCGTATCCGCCGGGCTCGATATCTCCCTGGATCAGCCCGAGAAATAGCGCGCGGATCTGCTCCTGCTCCCTGGCGGGGATGAACCGCTCGATCCAGGGCTCACCCACGGCCTCCTCCCGAGGGCAGCCGAGAACCTCTGACGCCCGGCGGTTGATCAGGGTGATCAGGCCGTCCCGGTCAAGGACTACGAACAGGGCGCCGGCGATATCCAGGTACTGCTCGAGCCGGTCTCTCTCCCGCCGCTGCCTCCTCTCACTCCTCGCAAGGTCGGTGAAGACAACCGCACAGGGCTGCCGGATCCCGATATCAACGAAGGCTATGTAGAAGAGACTGTACGAGAGCACCATCAGGAGGTGGCCGACCATGTTCTCGATCCCGTAGACGCTGATATACAGCGTGAAGGCGAGCTCTGACGGGATCAGCACGAGGATGGCCGCGATCAGGTACCTCGCCACCCGGGGCGAGAAGGTGGTCCGCACCCTGTAGAACGCGACGGCCCCAATGGCGAGCAGGACTGATATGACGTATTCGCTTACGACCTTGAACGTCGTCAGCCCGGAGCCCTCGATGAAACAGTCGGGAAAGACCGGGAAGGCGAAGATCGAGAGGAAGAGGGCGGTGGTTACACCGGCAAACCCGGCAAAGATCCAGCGGGGGTTTGCTTTTTTCCCGATCATGAGCGGTGCGGCGATGAGCGTCCCGGCAAGGAGATAGCGTGAAGCGATCCAGAGCTGAGTCGGGAGGTTTGAGTCGTAGCCGACAAAGACCCCCATCCCCTTGTAGGCGAGGGCGTGGACGAGCCCTATCCCGGCCACGCAGAGGAGGCCGGTGCCGGTGACGATCAGGTAACTGTTCTCCCCCATCTCCCGGGCGTTCCAGGCAACGGTGAAGACCGCTATCGCTATTCCAACGGCGACGAGCTCGACGACCGTGTGGAATAGGAGGTAACTGTAGAAGCTCGTCACGGCAAGAACGGCGATGAGCACTATTAAGGAGACGGAGACCGTCAGGATCTCCGATCCCGGACCACCCCCCCTAGAGGGATCTGCGCCGCACGCGGGGTGGTATCCGGACGGAGACTCGGGCCGTGCAGGATCGGTTTGCATGGTTCAGGTTCTTCAGGCTACCGGCCGCTCACAATCTGATGCCTGCGTCCCGGTTGCATTCTTATCTTAGTACA
>JAAZIF010000207.1 GCA_012510335.1 Methanomicrobiales archaeon
ATCACCGAGGGGCGACGGGCCGAGGAGGCCCTGCGCGAGAGCGAGATGCTCTTCCGGAGCCTCGTCGAGAATATCAACGACCTCATACTGAATATGGACGAGACCAGCACTTTCACCTACGTCAGCCCGAAGAGCCAGGATATCCTCGGCTACGCACCCGAGGAGCTGCTCGGGAAGACACCCTGTGACTTCATGCCCCCGGGAAAGGCAGAGCGCGTCGGCCTCCGCCTGGCCGCACTACTTGCTGACCCAGGGCCCGGGATCCTATTTGAGTGGACGATGCTCCACCGGAACGGGGCTACGGTCACCCTCGATGTGAGCGGGACACCGGTCTACGATCCGATGGGTGACTTCACCGGCTACCGGGTGGTCTGCCGGGACATCACCGAACGGGTGCGCGCAACAAAGCGGGTGGCCCAGTGGAAATCGTTCCTCTACTCGGTGGTCAACAACATCCCGAGCATGGTCTTCGTCCAGGAGGTGGAGGAGGGGACATTTGTCTTCTCAAATGAGGCTGCCGGGGCCTTTCTCGGGATGACGAGGGAGGAGATGACCGGGAAGCAGGCCGGCGACCTCTTCTCGCCTGAGATGGCAGCGCTATTCGGTGATGGATACCGGGAGGTGCAGGATCAGCTGACCGTCCTGGAAGAGCAGATCCATCTCCCGGACGGACGTATCCTCTTCTTGAAGAAGATCCCGATCTTCGACTCCCGCGGCATGCTCCGGTATATGCTCGGCATCGCTGAAGACGTCACCACCGGTCGCTGAACGGGATCCCGTACAGGGCTGCCCGGGCGCTGCCGGCAGGGGATCGAGGCGGATATCAACACCAGCCGGGTGAACCGGAGGAAATATGAGATCCCGGGGAAGAACCGGTTCCCGGCGGAGCGCGTCCGCCTTGCCGCCGGGTTCCTGCATAGAATGGGTTTCGGGCCATCCGGCTCCAAAACAGGGCTCCAGGCCCGCAGATCTCCTTCCCGGGCGAAAGGCCGGTTACAGTGGATGCGGCGCCTGCACGCGGAGAGAGGCAGGGTGTGTGCGCGCGTCGCCGGGATCCCGGCCACCTGACGGGGATCCGCGGTATCCATGATGGCAATGGGATAAGCACGAAACGTGCTGATAACCGGTGTTTCCTGCTGTAATGTGCGACTTTGAGGTCACTCCTTAAATATGCCCTGCGGCACATACATTATATGGTGATAACCTGTGGTGGACTTCCTCTCCATTGCCATCGTCATCGTCGTGGTGCTGATCGTAGCAGGCATCGTGGCGGCGTTCGTCGGCATCTATAACCGGTTTTTCTCGCTCAAAAACTCATCCGAAGCGACGCTCGGCCAGGTGAAGGTCGCCATGAAGAAACGGCTGGATATGATCGAGCAGCTCCTCGGCGCGGTGAAGAGCTACGCAGCCTTTGAGAAGGAGACCCTGACCGGGGTGACAGCGATGCGGGCTCGCATCGGCAGCGCCGGCCCCGGCGACTTAAACGAACTCGAACGCGAGTCCCGCTCGGTCCTCGGACGCCTCCTCGCGGTCGCCGAGAACTACCCCGACCTCAAGACCTCCCGGACGGTGCAGGATCTGATGGGCGCGGTCAAGGGGGTAGAGGATGAGATCGCAAGGCAGCGCTACACCTACAACAACATCGCCCAGCAGTACAACACCATGACCGACACAATCCCCTCGAACCTTATCGCCGGCGTCATGGGGTTTACGAAGATCCAGTACCTGGAGTTCGGTGAGGAGATCGAGCGGGTTCCGACGATATCGTTCTGATAGACCATGCGCGTGACTGAGCGGCAGCAGATCACCGGCGTGGTTGTCATCACCCTGATCATCGGGATGCTGGCAGCCACCATAGCGTTTCTGGCGGTCTCCGGAGCGACTGCACTCCCCGGGCTCTTCCATAAAGACCTGGAGATCCAGCACTACGATGCGGTCTTCTTCGAGAACGGAACCCTCATCGAGCGGTATACCTACGACGTCCGCGTATCCGGGGAGTACCGGATGCTCTTTCGCTACTGGGACGCACCGCTCACCTTCGAGACCATCGACCGGCCGCACATCGAGTTCCTGAGCATGACCGCACCCCCCGGGACCGTCGGCTACGCTAAGGACTCGGAGGACGAGGTCAGGACAGGCGCCGGGAGCGCAACCCCTTCAGACCTTACGGTTATCAAGGGTCTTGCGCTCACAAACGAGGTGGGCATCTTCAACCCCGATTACTTCACCCGGGGCACCTACACGGTGGAGTACCGCTACCAGGTCAGGCCGCCGGTCGAGTATGACGAAGAGTGGGCGCACCTGAACCTGAAACTTGCCAGTGAGCACGTCCCTTACCGGGATCTCCGTATCACCCTCCCCTTCGCAGGCGTTATCGAGGAGGTCTACACCCACCCTCCGACCCTTGAGATCGAGCGGACGGCAGAGGATGTCGTCATAACCGGTAGCGCTTCCCAGGACGATGCGCTGAACGTTGAGCTGATCCTCGACCCGGCGTTCATGAAAGAGATCGACGGGTTCCCTGAGCACGTCTCTGGCGTGCGGCAGAAGGCGGCCGACGCAAACCGCTGGCCGCACATCCTCTACGGTGCGGCGGGGGTTCTTTACGGTCTTTCGATCCTCCTCGTTCTCGCCATGCCGTTCATCCTCCTCGGGATCTACATCCGCTACGGCAGAGAGAAGCAGTTTACGGTGCCGGAATACCTGAGTTTCACGCCGAATACCGCGCTCAAGCCCTGGCAGGTGAACCTCCTCTTCAAGGGCGATGCGTTTGAGTTCGATAACGACGGATTCTATGCTACGGTGCTTGACCTCCACCGCCAGGGGAAGATCGTGGTGACCGAGAAGCCGGACGGCGGGGTCACCGTCAGGATCGTCTCAGGAGAATCCCCCGATCCCTATGAACAGAGGGTATTAAACTTCCTCTCGAATATCGCCGACGATCACCTCGTGGATACGGCCGAACTTGCGACGTTTGCCGAGACCGCCCG
>JAAZIF010000208.1 GCA_012510335.1 Methanomicrobiales archaeon
AGGGTACCGGGGAGCCTGAGGGTACCGGGGAGCCTGAGGGTACCGGAGAGCCTGAGGGTACCGGAGAGCCTGAGGGTACCGGAGAGCCTGAGGGTACCGTAGAGCCTGAGGGTACCGGAGAGCCTGAGGGTACCGGGGAGCCTGAGGGTACCGTAGAGCCTGAGGGTACCGGGGAGCCTGAGGATACCGGAGAGCCTGAGGAGACTGAAGAGCCTGAAAACACCACGGCAACGCTTCCGGTGGACACCCCGGTTCCCGCTCCATCCAACGGCACCGGTGTGATCGAGAATGAATCGGTCTCATCAGGTGCCCTGTCTGAGAATGGAATGGTCGGGGAGCCGCACTTCCCCGCGGGCGTGCTCTGCGCCTGGGAGCAGCTCGAGTCGGCCGCAGACTGTCTCGATGATGATCCCATCCAGCCGGGGAGCCAGTTCCTGCCCCCCTGTACCTACGGTGCGGTAAAGACCGTTCAGATCTGTGCGGTCGCTGCCGGTGGCAGCGCGGCACCCGAAATGGTTGTGGCTGATATAGCGTCTCCTGACGGTTCGCCTTTCTCCCGGGTCAACCTGACCCGGCAGGATTATGGAGTGGACGCGCTCAACGCAGCCTCCATGGCCGGACTGGTCACCTGCGCCCATGGCGTGAGCCTCAATGAGACCGTACGTGCCCTGGATGAGGGCGGTGCGGCGGTCTATGCGGGCGAACTCGATCTCCTGTTCTCTCAATCGCCCGGAGACTACAATGTCACGGTGCAGGCCCTGACCGGAGAGGGGGAGCCGGCAGGGCAGCCGCTTGCCAGTGTCTTCACCTATCTCCCGATCGCGTCTTTCGAGATCGACTTTGCAGCGGTCGATTATGGGGTCGTCGAGCCGGGGGAGGATACCTGGATCGAGGGCGACACCGATTTCGGGACAACAGAGAGGCCGACAGTGAGGAACACCGGCAACATGCCTATCCGCATCATTGTCGCCCAGGACAACATGGGGCTTGATGTGCCTGTATCTTACATGGCAAGACTTGGCAGCAGCGGCACCACGATCGCCTTCGGGGCGATGGAAGAGGTGACGCTCCCCGATGTCCTGCCGGTGAATGAGACGGCATCGCTCTCGCTCGCCCTCCGGGTTCCTTCCGGCGGCGAGGGCACCCCGTCTGGCAGACTCCAGATCAGCTGCATCCCCCTGACAGGGGAGCAGTAAACACTCTTTTTTGCCCCGGGCATCTGCCGGGGGCAGCGCGGCACCCCGGCGCTGCCAGGGATCGTAGAGAGCCCGGGTATATTCCCCCCGGGGGATCCGGGTGCGCAAGCGAGAGCGAATTTGCCGGCACCCGGTGTGGCCACGTGGGGGAGCGATCTTATCCGGGGTCTACCTCCTGCGGCGCGAACGCTGTTCTGCTGCCGGCCCCTGGAGTCCGGCATCCGCATGCGTACTGAAAACAGAATGCCACATGAAGCGCCCCGGGCCTCATGCATACCGGATGAAAAAGGGGGGAGGGGATTTTTCTACGAAAGGTTTTGTGCTCACGCCCGGGGAACACCATCTCCTCTGGGAGGGATTCGCCGGCATGCGGGCGTATCAATCTCCCGTGTATGGCTTCCTCAGGCGGTTCAAAGGACGGCTTTTTTGAACTCCTCAAAACCGACCCGCTCGATCGTCGCTCCCAGGCGTTCGGGGGCCTTCCCGTTCTCCCGGTAGAACGCGATCACTTTCCTCGCCAGTTCCACTGCCTGGTCCTGGGTCAGCCCTCCAGTAAGCTCCCGGGCCTGCTTTACCGTCCCGCCACCCTTGCCGCCAACAACCGCCAGGAATCCATCGTCGGCGCCTATGAACCCGAGATCTCTCAACCAGGGGTCGCTGCAGCAGTTGGAGCACCCCGAGACGGCCATCTTGAACTTCGTGGGCACCGGTTTGCCGTAGAACTCTTTATCGAGGGCAAATCCCAGCCCGGGGCTGTCCTGTTTGGCACGCTTGCAGGATCGGGTACCGGGGCACATCTGGATGCTCCGTATGGTCAGGCCGATGGCCTTGGAGCTGTCTTCGAACTCAGCCCATACCGCATCGATATCCTCCTCTTTTATGCCGACAATGATCATTCTCTGGGTGCCCGTGAGCTTCACGAACTTTGCGCCGTACTTCTCTGCCACGTCGGCGACCTTCCTCAGGAATGCCGGCTCGACGAAGCCGCCAGGGATGTGTGGCGCAAGTGAGTAGGTTTCGAAGTCTCTCTGGACAATTGCTCCTTTTTCAGGAATGTTTGCTTTAGCCATGTTATTAACCAGTCCAATATTATTTTAGAAAGTCAATGTTGTTTATGTTTTGCTAATCGATCTTGCCGCCCCGGGTTGATGGAAGAGACTGCGGTTCCATGGATCTTGCAAAACCCCCGGGGGCATGATAAGGTACCCTGCGTGTTGCATTGAATATATATATACCTATCGAAATCTTGCAAAACCCCACGGGGCATGGCAGGACATTCTGTGGGCGGGAAGGGGCGAGGACAGTGCCGTATGGACTCGATCAGGCTTTCGTGGACAATGCGCCCGTACCCTCCTTACCTCCTCTTCGCGCGCTTCCATCTCCGGTTCGTCCACCGCGAAAACCCCGGACAGGAAGCCACGATCAGGATCTCCCCCCGGGGCGCGGCCGGCATATTCTGCAGGCAGGGCATCATGTTCTCTGGAAGATCTGCCTGTTCGGGTGATGCATCTCCGGCGAGAGAACTTCAGAAAATCAGATCATTCCAGAAACAGTTATGGGCTCGGCCGGATTCGAACCGGCGGTCTCCGCCATGTCAAGGCGACGTCATAACCAGCTAGACCACGAGCCCGTATGCTTAACAAATTTGGTGCTCCCGGTATTAAATTATTCTCTCCCGGGCCGGCATG
>JAAZIF010000209.1 GCA_012510335.1 Methanomicrobiales archaeon
TACGAGAAGACCGCGGCAACGACGATGAACGCGATGAGCACGATCGCCGCCTCAAGTCCGGTGAATGCATCTTCGTTTTTCACCAATTTTTTCATGAAACATTTCCTCCAGTTACCGAAGTCCGGCTGAGTCCCTCATCCGGGCTGTACCGGTTACAAAGGAACATATGCATAAGAGGGTATAAAAAGTTTTTCGATCTGGAAACGATCCGGCAGGTGCGCATACTCTTAACAGGTATTCCTGATCTCCCTGTTTGCGTCGAGGATCGAGGATAGGCAGGTATTTGTAGCGGGAAGTGCAATGATATCCGTATAAGAAATACTGTGCGGCGGGCTGCCGGTTTATCGAAAGGATGTTTCCGGGCGCAGAAATATCATTTCAAAAACACCCTCCAGGGGGGTCGGGCCGCACCCCGCCGGCGGGAGAAGAGGGAATGATATGGCGGAGAAGAAAGATTTTATATATGTGGTCCTGGCTATCGCAGTCGTCCTCCTGATAGCCCTGGTCGTAAAGCCGGCGGTGACCGGGGAGCTTGCGCTCCCCTGGAAGCGCGTGGAGACGGCGCCCGGCCCGGTCACGCCGGCATGGACACCCGGCCCCCTCCCCACGGCGTCGCCCACGACACCGCCGACGCCCACGCCGGTGCCGACCTGGGACGGAAAGCCGCAGAAGATCGGGTTCGTCGACCCCGAGACATACCATATCCCGGCGGAAGAGACCCGCGTGAACATGACCACGGCCGCGCCCCCGGCCGCCCCCGGCCCCACGAAGTGGGTGACATACGCGACGATCGACGGCCGGGGGACGGGGACAACCGGGGTCATAAGTATCCCGTTCCCCCTCTGGCGGCTCGACTACTCGGATATAACAACCACAAACTACGAGATCTCGCGCTTCAACTGCCAGGTGATGGACGCCGCAGATCCGAACCATATCGTCCATATCGTCACCCTGTTCTCCTCCGACTTCCGGGGGATGAAGGATAAGCCGGAGATGCGCAAGGAGCAGTGGACAGAGACCATCCGCGAGGGAAACCGCGATTATTATTTCATCATCAACGCCCTCTGCATCGATGCCTACCACGTGAAGATCCAGGTGCCGGAGGGGTACGTGGGCAAATAGGCGGCCCGGGGGCGCGCATGGCCGGCGTCTCGCAGCATTGAAGGGATGCTTGCATCCCTGGAAAGGCGCCCGCCGGCATCGCTCCCCCCACCATGCCCGCCGGCACCGGCACTGAGTCTCGAGACCCGGCGCTCCTCGCGGCCGGAGCCGGCGCGAAGCATAACCGCATTCCCGGCAGGTCTTCGCCGCGGTCGATGTGTAATTCCGCGTCGCCCGCATAAGCATCCCGTGCCAGTTCGGCGATCCGGTACGGGAGTGTCCGCTCGCTCTCGTTCAGGCCCGCGACCCGCACCAGCAGGGTGGGCATGACGATCGACCGGGATACATCCAGCGTCCTTCCGTGTGGCGGCCCGGCATCCCCTGCGCCCTCGGCCGCTGGCTACTGGATCACGGCATAGCCGTCCGGAGCAGTAAACCCTGGAACGGCGGCACCCTCTATCCCCTCGAAGAGTGCCAGTTCTCGGGGGCGCTCATGCAGCAGGAGGGTGAGGAGGGGGACGGCGGGATCCAGATCGAGGCGACCCGCCAGGACTTCGATGCCGCGATCAACCGGGACGGCGGTCTACCACTCCCGCTATGCGCAGGCGAAGGTCTGCGAGGTGTGTTACACCAGGCTCGTGCGGGAGAGGAACGCGAGGGAGGGGGTGCGGTGATCCCCCGGCCAGGTTTTGACCGGTTGCCGGCGATGAATCTCGCCTCCGTGATAACGGGCGGGCGGCCTCACCGCCCCGCGGTCCAGTGCCGTGCTATAAACTCCCGCACCATCTGCGCCGCCACCGCCGCCGTCTGCCCGGAATCAAACGGGGCGACCTCGACATAATCAAACCCGACCGCATGCGGTGCGATGGCACGCACAACCTCCCTGACATCCAGCGGCGTCATACCGAAGGGCTCCGGCGTCCCGAGGCCAGGGGTGAGGCAGCAGTCGATAGCGTCGGCATCGATCGAGAGGTAGACCCTCCGCCCCTCCACCTCCCCGAGGATCTCGCCGATAACAACATCGATCCCCCGCTCCCGCACGATATCAGCGGTATAGAGCCCCGTCATCTCATCCGCGATCTCAAACTGCTCGCGGTCACCACTCCGGGCGCCTATTATGACGA
>JAAZIF010000210.1 GCA_012510335.1 Methanomicrobiales archaeon
GGTAGTCGATACGCGGATGTCGCCAGAGACATTCCGATCGATAGCATACTGGATGCTGGAGCATGTCCAGCATTATGAGAAATGGATGAGGGACAATTTCCGCCGGCAGGAAGAGATGGATAAAGAGGGAGACCGGGAAGGTTCCCCCTGAACTGTCGGGGTAACCATTCAGCCCAACCAAAAAATCACAAAATAGTGGAGACAGAGGGGAAAACGTTCGTTCAAGTTCACAGGATTAGGTAGTGGCACCGACATATAACTGCTAATTAATTTTGGGTGATTCGGTGCGAATTGCGTTGAGCAACAACTTGCGATGATACCAAAATAATCGCGCAGCAGAAATTTTCGATTACCAGTTATTTCATAGGCCACTACCCTTCTTTGCCTGCTCCACCAGATTCGCGATGACCTCGTCAAACACTCTATTGGAACCCTTCAGGTCCGAGATCTCCTCGTATATCTTCTGCGATACGGGGATGAACTCTGTAGTCGTCATCGATCTGATTCAGTGCTGATCGTAGGTATTCATACCGGGAAGAGAGGGTTCCCGCGGTCAACAGAGTCCGGCCCCGCTCATCCGGCACCGGTCGCGGACAGACCTGAAGTCCCTGTGATCACGGAGGATTGCATATCCCGGATCTCCTCCCGCACCGGGCCGGCAGTCTTCCTCAAACCCGGCAGGGGGATCATTTTTTTAAGGTTCCTGTCCGATATACCTCATACCGGAAGGGTGCCGCAGCGTATAGCGCGGCTCCCATGCATATCACCCTCCAGGGATGTGGAGAAATGGTGGAGAAGACCGATCCCCTGACTGCGTGTCGGCCAGAAATATGAACGGGGCATGCTCCCGTACGGCGGTGCAGTTGACTGCCGTGGTCAGAACTGCATACGTCGAGGGCGAGGAGGAGCATCGCCTCAAGCGGCAGTAAGCGCATATCCGGGATCGCCGCGCGCAATGGTGCGCAGTCGGCTGGCTTTCAGGTGTGCTATGCGAATATAGAGGGCAGCCACATCTCTTCAGCTGAGACTGAAGCCACCAGATATATGATGTAGACCCACAAAATGATTTGAAAAATCTGTACCCAATACAAATGGGCTCGAAAAAGAGGTGGAGGAAAAGTGCCGGCAAATCAAACGATCAAGGAAGACATAGAGGTCTTGAGACGCTATAAGGTTGGGAAAGATATTGAGGATAGCGATATACAGAAGTTGGACGAATTAGCAAGCATCGGCTTAATTCGAAAAGGAATTAGCATCGAAAGGAGGCGGGTTACTGCAAAGACAACACCCCGGGGCCTAAAACTCTTGAAATAGGGGTCATCCCGATCTCTTCCCGGATCATGACGATGCGTTCTGCATGAATTCAAGCGATTGCCCATACCGCTCGTATTCGTGGAGCGGTCATCTCCTCTGAGATCTTCAAGAACGCATCCATCCTCCACCACATGATCCCGAGCAACCCCGCCAGGATGATGGCGACGATACGGAAGGGCAAAGAAAATATCGCCGCCGGCTGATTCAGGATACTATCCTCAATAGGTGACCTGCCGGGTGGATTCTCCGGAGGGCGATGCCTCCCTCAAACGTAACAGATGTGTAACTGCGAAAAATCCAGAAAAAAACTCCGGCGTATATGCGAAGATCAACTCAGGCGCATTGCGGAGAAGAAAACAACCCCGGCCCCTCTCTCCCGCACCGGGCCGGCAGTCTCCCTCAAACCCGGCAGGGGAGCGACGGGACAACATCACCGGCCGGCGGAGGGGATCTATTTCAGGGATCCTGCCGATATCCCGTATCGCAAGGGTGCGCACCCTATAGGGCGTGCCCCCTCAGCAATCCATCCTCCGGGGATGTGGAAAAGACCGATCCCCTGGCTGCGTGCCGGCCAGAAATACGAACAGGGCATGCTCCCGTACGGTGGTGCAGTCGACTGCCGTGGTCAGAACTGTATACGTCGTACGCAGGGAGGAGCATCGTCTCCTCATGCGCCGGCCCAAGCGGCAGTAAGCACATCTCCGGCGCGAAAAACACCCGTAATCGGCTCTGTTGCGCAAGTAGAGGCGAAAAAGAGGAGAATGACCTTGATCTCCCGGTCGACCTCAAGATCACCGCTCTGAAACTTGACCTGGAGGCATTTTTTCGGGATCTCTGCCGATCTCGCCAGACCTGCATCGGTGCATCAGGGATGCGGGTGCCGGCAGAGGCGGTATATCCAAACATATATCATCGGGATGGGATGATGTGTACCACACCAGACACCCAAAAATCACGTGGGGATGACCAGAAGCCTGCAAGGCCCGATCACTCCCCCCGGGAATAGCAAACACCCCCTACTACCTGAAAAGCGGCTGACAGTAGACCAGAACCGATAATACATCCAGGAGATCCATGGCGAAGAACCCTATTTTGAGATACTCCGTCGAGGCCCTCCTCTCCGAAGCAAACCCCGCCGGAGAGTCGTTCTTCTACCAGACCCATCTTTACAAGTCCCTGTTTCTGCTCCACCAGAACCTGAAGGAGCGAGGAATCGATATCGGGCTGCCCTATTGCTGGTACCTCCACGGTCCCCTCATTGAGGGGATCACATTTGAAGAGCAGGTGGGGATCCCCCTTACCGGGTATCTCAGGCCTGATGGGGTTGCTGTGCCACCTCACCGCATCCATGATGAGGGAGTGACAGGTAGTGAGAAACAGGTGATCCGCCGGGAGATCCAGAGGATCCTGAGAAAATACCGGAACAGAGCCCGGTGGGAGGAGGGCTATGGAGATCGGTTGGTCGGGGATGCCTACGAACGCGCTCCGTTCCCGTACCAGAGAGTCTTCAAGCGAGACTACCTGGTCTACCTCACTTCCCTCTCAAACGAACCGCAGGCCTATGAGTATGCATACGATCGAATCTCCTCAAACCTCCTTCGATACCTGGATACACTGGTCAAACAGTTCCCGGAGGCTGAGATGGACGAGCTCCTCGACACCTATCTCGCATGGGACGATGCTGCCCGTCTCTTTGTTGAGATTCGTGCTCCGCTCAATGATATCTCAAACTGTTACTGGGAGATCTTCTGCCATCTGTTGCGGGTAAGAAAGAACGAAAACGTGCCTGAAGAGATCGTCGGACGGTGGGAGCGCTCGTTCTCGGAGAACCTGCCCACATACTACCATACGTTTGAGACCGCTCACGACGAAGCGCTGGAGCGCCTTGAGCAGGGCACCCCGGATGGTGATATCGATCCGGTTGTCCGTCGCCTCATGGCGTATGCGCGTGATGCATGCATACAGGCTCATCCCCGGGAGTAGTAGGACGCCTTGTCATATTTTCTCGATTCAAACGTTATCATAGGGTACATCTTCCACACGACCGATCACTGGGGCAGGGCTGCCGTCCTGGCATTCGAGGATCCAGAACCAAACCACTCCGGGTTTGCTGTCCAGTGCGAATGCTTTGGACTGTGTGATACCAACGGGGGAAAGGTCAGGACCATCCAGAAAGATGTTGTACGCGCACTGCGGCGTTTGATCTACAGGCTGAGGCGAGGTCAGACCCTCGACCAGATCATCGCCGGCCTTGATGGAGATGACCGTATCCGGGAGACTCTCGAAGAGATCCGGGTGGTTGTGATGGGCAACCCGAACCGGAAGATCGATACCGTGATACTGGAATCTCAGCGGGCCTTTGAGCGTGAGGTCATCCAGCGGCAGGAGGCTTGCAAAGAACAACTGTTTGTGGCATAGACGGGGCACCTACTACCCTGACATCTCTGCGGTTCTCAAACAACATATCCCTGATGGTGATGACATCACGGTGATCCTTGATGCGCATGACATCGCCCTGGCCATTCCTGACCTTACCTTTGTCTCCGGTGACTACGACCATATCATCCGCCATACCGACATAATCCTGGCTCATACGCGGATCACGAAGGTGTTCCCTCTGGGGCAGTTCATGCCCGGGTCGTCCTGAGCTCGGTGAGGCTGCCGGCAACCTCTCAGCAGGAGATCAGGGATCTCCGATGCCTCTGACAGGTGGCCGGCATTCTGCCCGGGCCGGATACCATGCCCTGCTCGCTCGAGAGGCCGGAGATGACCGGCGCCGGGGATGGGACTTACGTTCGCCCGCCCGGTACTTGAGCACAAAAGAGTAGAGCCTGCCGTAGTGTTTCTGCGCCTGCCCGATGATCATCAGGTGAGTGACCCCGATCAGGTCTCCTGCCGGCGCGGATGAGAGAGAGCACGGTGAGCGATCACCCTATATGAAACCGGAATGCCTCTGGGATACTCAGCCGCTCCACCCCTCCCGGCGCCGATCATGCGCTCCCACCCCGCCCCTGACCGCGAACACCCGCTCAGGAGCAAAAGTCAGTGCATCCCCCGCAGACTCACCCGTCCTCCCCTGCGAGGCGGAGGTACGCCGCCTTGAGCGCCAGGATCTCCTCCCGCGCCGGCTCAGCGGCGGCGTAGGCAAGGCGGTTTCCCTCATCGAAGAACCGGCGGAGTTCTTCCCTCTCGTGATCCGGGCAGGCTTCAAGCGCATCTGCAATGGTGATGATGCGCTTTCCCGTCCGCTCCCGGACCAGGGTGGTCATCTGCCCGAGGAGGATCCTGGCCGCTCCACGGAGGTCTCCCTCTTCCAGGGGGGCCTTCCAGGGCGCCGGCAAGGTGGCCTCAGGCGGAGGGGCCTCGACGACCTCCTCCTCTACATCGGGCGGCGGGAGCGGCTGCCGGTAAACCTCAGCCGCTACAGGAAGGAGTGGTCTCAGGCGTTCCCGGTGGAGATACCCGACAGCGATGATCGCGCTGCAGGCAAGGAGGCCGAGGATGAGGAAGTATGGGCCGGCACCTCCCCCGGGCGCATCAGCTGGTTCCGGTGTCCCCGTTGGCTCTGCTGGCGTCCCCGTGGGTGTTCCTGCGGGTTCTTGTGTCTCTGCCGGCGCCGGAGCCCCTGCCGGCGTGATTCCGATCACCTCCCGGAGTGAGGCCGCGGCGCCCGCGGAGAGGGCGACGTGGTCGACCGGGTTATTGAGGGTATATGATCCCGAGCACCTCGCCGGCGCCGTCGAAGAGGTAGGCCTGCTTATCCATCGAGCCGGCGAGGATTCGGCTCCCATCCTTTGAGACGGCGATGTCCCGGACCCAGCCGCCGGTCTCATGCGCCCAGACCTCCTTCCCATCGCGGTCAAAGCACCTCACCATGTTGTCCCGTGTGCCGGCGAGGATCCGGCTCCCATCCTCTGATATCGCAAGCGCGGTGACCGGGTGGCGGAGTCTCTGTGACCAGATAACCTCACCCGTCTCGCCCAGGAGCCTTATGCCGGCATCGGAGCCGGCGACTATA
>JAAZIF010000211.1 GCA_012510335.1 Methanomicrobiales archaeon
CGGAGATGTATATCCCTATGGGGCCGGCCCGAGAGATGGGCTTTTTCAGATCGGCCGTCAACCTATCAGTCAGAATGTCACATGGACAAGCGTATACTTATATGCACATTCGAGCGGGGTGCTTCTAATGCTCGGGATCATCGGGGGCACAAGCCTCCTATTCACCGACCTGCCGCCGCTTGAGAAGATGACGGTTGCAACACCGTTCGGGAAGGCGGAGATCCACATGGGGGCTTTTGCACTCCTCATGCGTCACCAGCATAACCTCCCACCGCACCGCATCAACTACCGGGCATGCCTCGCCGCGCTCGCAATCCTCGGGGTGGATAAGATCGTAGCCTTCGGATCGGCCGGGTCACTGAAGCCTGATATACTGCCGGGCTCGATCGTCATACCCACCGACTACGTCAGTGTAACCGACATCCCCTCCATCCATGAATGCACCATCGAACACATCAGACCCGAACTTGACGCAGACATGATACGCATCCTCGGGGAACTGGTGCCTGAGGCCCGGGTGGGCGGGGTTTACGTACAGACCAGGGGGCCGCGGATAGAGACGGTAGCCGAGGTCAGGGCTCTCGCAAAGGTAGCCGATCTCGTCGGCATGACGGTCGCAAGCGAGGCGACCCTCGCCCTCGAGCTCGGTATGCGGTTTGCCGCGATCTGTACCGTTGACAACCACGCAAACGGCCTGGGGGAGGAGATCCTGACCTACGAACACATGCTTGAGACCTCGCGGGCAAACCGCCTGAGGACCGGGAAGATACTTGCAGAGATTGTGGAGCGATTTACATGAACGATATATTTACCGCCCGGGGATCGGTGCTGATCGCCGGGGTCAGGATCGGTGGATCGATCGCGGATATCGCTATCGACGAGGCAGGGGCGATAGCAGAGATCGGGGAGGCTGCCCGGAAGGCTATAGATGCCGATATAATCATCGATGGAACGGACCGGGTTGCCATACCGGGCCTCGTCAACACCCACACCCACGCAGCGATGACCCTCCTCCGGGGGTATGCCGACGATATGCCGCTGCAGGAGTGGCTCTCCGATAAGATCTGGCCGCTTGAGGCCCACCTCTCCGGCGACGATGTCTACTACGGAACAAAACTCGCGTGCCTTGAGATGATCAGGAGCGGCACGATCGCGTTCAACGATATGTACTTCTTCATGGAGCGGGCGGCGGATGCCGTCGATGAGATGGGGCTCCGGGCAGTCCTCGCCTACGGGTTCATCGACCTCGGGAACGAGGAGAAGCGGGAGGCCGAGATCAGGGCGACCGAAGCCCTCACCGCCCACGTGAAGGCCCGGGGAAACCCGCGCATCCAGGCAGCCGTCGGTCCCCACTCGATCTACACGGTCTCCCCCGAGGGGCTCCGCTGGTGTGCCGGCTTTGCGGAGGAGCAGGGGATCGGGATCCACACCCACCTCGCCGAGACCGAGAGAGAGGTCACGGACTGCGTGGCAGGGTCTGGCCGGCGGCCGGCGGCCCACCTCGATGACTGCGGGTGCCTCACACCCCGGACGGTCGCGGCACACTGCTGCTGGCTCGATGAGGCCGGGTGCCGGCTCCTCGGCGAGCGTGGCGCCCACGCCTCCCACAACCCGACGAGCAACATGAAACTCGCCGTCAACCGGGCCATGCCTTACCACTGGCTGAGAGAGCACGGGGCGAACGTCTGCCTCGGGACCGACGGCTGCGCCTCGAACAACAGCCTCGACCTCCTGGAGGAGATGAAGTTCGCCGCTCTCCTCCAGAAGTTCGCCTGGAACTCGCAGACCCTGCTCCCCGCGAACGAGGCGGTCGCGATGGCGACGATCGCGGGTGCAAGGGCGCTCGGCACCGGCCCGGGAACCCTGACCGTGGGCGCGCCGGCCGATGTCGTCCTCCTCGACGCCCGGGCGGCCTGCAACACCCCACTCCACAACACCGACTCGAACACCGTCTATGCCTGCAACGGCGGTTCTGTTATGACCGTCCTCTGCCAGGGCAGGATCCTGATGCATGAGCGGGAGGTGCCGGGCGAGGAGGAGATCATAAGGGAGGCCGCGGCGGCGGCGCAGGCGCTGGTCGGGCGGGCCCACGAGGCCTGAGACCGACTCCCCACCAGGCAGCCCCTCCTCATGACCGGAACCATCCGCTATCGCGAACACCGCCCGTAGACCCCTGTCGGGCGCGTGTATGTGGAGGGGGGCCGTCAGGGTCACCCACCGGGCCAGGGGTGGCGGAGACCGGCACCGCCCCCGTCGCCGGCATCAGCCAGATAGATATTCCAGACCCCATCGCTGTTGCCCATCCAGACAATCCTGTCGCCGGATATATCCGGGAACACCTCTTCTGCGCTGTCGGGTGTTATAACAGGAACATTTTTACTGTGTAACCCTTCTGCTATGAACACGATTTGTTGTGGCAGCGTAAATATCGTCTGGATCCCCGGGATCGATCAACAGTTATCTGCCGGGGCACTGCGCAGACCCACGCTCCGGGGAACAAAAAAGAGTTATGCAGTCTCGATCTGCGACTCCCGCTCAAGGCCGAGCTCCTCGACCGCCATCTCGCGCATCTTGAACTTCATGACCTTCCCCGAGACCGTCATCGGGAAATCATCGACGAACTTCATGTAACGTGGAATCTTGAAGTGCGCGATCCGGCCATGGCAGAACTCCTTCACCTCTCCTGCAGTAAGCTCCACCTCGTTCTCGGTCTTGATCCAGGCCATAAGCTCCTCGCCGTACTTTTTGTCAGGCACACCGATGACATAGACATCTGTAACCAGCGGGTGGTTGTGGAGGAACTCCTCGATCTCGCGCGGGTAGATGTTCTCACCACCGCGGATCACCATATCCTTCAGGCGCCCGACGATCTTTACGTAATCCTCCTCATCCATAACACCGAGGTCGCCGGTATGGTTCCAGGCGTTATCGTCGATCGTCACCCGGGTGGCGTTCGGGTTGTTGTAGTAGCACCGCATCACGCAGTAACCGCGGGCGCAGATCTCGCCGGTCTCCCCGCGGGGGAGGATTCGCTTCGTGTGGGGATCGATTATCTTGATCTCGGTGTGGGGAAACGGCCTCCCGACGGTGGAGACGCGCCGCTCCAGGGGATCGTCGGTCGTGGTCATGGTGACGCCCGGGGATGTCTCCGTCTGCCCGTAGACGATCACTATATCGGACATATGCATCTCCCTGTTGACCTCCCGCATCACCTCTGTCGGGCAGGGTGACCCGGCCATGATCCCGGTGCGGAGCGTATCAAGCCGGTACTTCGAGAAGTTCGGATGACTTAGCTCGGCTATGAACATGGTGGGCACACCGTGGAGCGCCGTGCATCGCTCATCCTGCACGGCAGCGAGAACCGCCTCTGCGTCGAAGGCCGGCGAGGGGAGAACCATAGCGGAGCCGTGGGTGGCGCAGGCCATGTTCGAGAGAACCATGCCGAAGCAGTGGTAGAACGGCACCGGGATGCAGAGGCGGTCCTTATGGGTGAACTTCATCCCGTCGCCTATGATTGCGCCGTTGTTTAAGATGTTATGATGGGTCAGGACGACTCCCTTAGGAAACCCGGTGGTTCCGCTCGTGTACTGTATGTTGACCGCATCATCA
>JAAZIF010000212.1 GCA_012510335.1 Methanomicrobiales archaeon
GCCCGGGGCATACCGGAGGACGGTCGTGCTGTTGAAGAGGTAGACACCCCCGAAGGGGTCGGCCCGCACTTCGGATATCCCCTGGATCGGTTCCTGGCAGGCCCCTGTGCCCCACCCTGCCATGAGTGTGTAAGATCCCGGGGATGGCGCGAACTTCTGGACGCGGCGATCGTCCCGATCTATCACGTAGAGGTTGCCGGAGGCATCAAACGCGATGCCGGCGGGTGCATCCCGGAGGTGCCACGTCCCGAGGGGGTTTCCGAAACTATCAAAAGCCCTTATACATCCTGCATCCGTATCCGCCAGATGGATATTCCCGGAGGTGTCGATGGCGATAGCGGCCGGAGATCGAGACTCCCTGCCGCCGACATCCCACGCTTTAAGTAATCTGCCGGAACCATCAAACTTCTGTATGCGTCCTGAATCTGTCACGTAGACGTTCCCGGCGGCATCGACCGCTATAGCGGCCAGGAACCGGGACACCCCGTCGTCGACATCCCACGCTTTAAGGAATCTGCCGGAGCCGTCAAACTTCTGTATGTGGCCGGAGTCTGTCACGTAGACGTTCCCGGAGGCATCGACCGCTATAGCGGCGGGAGATCTAAACTCCCCCTCATCGGCGCCGTATGACCCCCATACCGCGAGGGGATTCCCGGAGCTGCTGAACTTCTGGACGCATTGGCTGCGGCTATCTACCGTGTAGATGTTGCCGGCGGCATCGATCGCTATATCATCGTAACAGGAAGACTCAGCATACCGCTCCCCCGGCGCTGCAAGAAGATTTCCGGAGCCATCGAACTTCTGGATGCGCCCGAAGTCTGTCACGTAGACATTCCCGGCAGTATCGACCGCAATACGGGGCGATACGTCAGAGCCCCGGTCAATCGCGCAGGCCACGGGCTCAAACTGGACCTCCCCGGTTCTATCCCGGAGCATCCAGACGCCGTCGCGCTCCGACCCGATGACGAGTGCATCGCTCGCGGCATCGATCGCCATGCTCACGATCGTATAACACCCCAGGTTCTCCGGGCCGAGGGGTTTGTACCATGTCCAGTTCCCATCACGGTAGCGGTGGAGGCCTGCCCGCCCGGTGGCAACCCAGATCTCGTCCCCCCACCGCACCATGCAGTTGACGTTAAGGTTCTTGAGGAACTGCTGATCCTGTATGGATTCATACCCCATCCGTGTCTGGAACTGCAGCCCGTTCGGGTAGCCTATCCAGAGACGGCCGGCGGGATCCAGGATAACGGCGGTCACCACGATGTTTAAGGGTGCAAGCGTACCGTAGGCAGTCTCCCCCGGGTGCCTCTCATTGACCGAATACCAGGTTTTGTTTGCTGTATAGACAGATATGCCGCTATCGGTCGCGAATATGACATCCCCGTACCGGCCGCATATAACATCTGTCACCCCGGCGGAGGCTATACCACTCCTGTAGTCGGGGACTTCGATGTAGATGGCTGATGATAAAGGGATGAGGAGAGATACCAGAACAGCGGAGATTATAAGAGTTCGACACATATCCCGTCCGCCCTCTTGATGACCAGGCGGCCTTTCTTCTCGGGCCAGTAATACACCGACCGGCCAATCCTCCCGCCGGTCTCCTCATGCGTGATCCTGATACTCAGGTCATCGAGCAGCACCTTCACTGCGGCAACGTTTCTCTCTCCTATATTCAAAGAATTTGCCGAAAACTTAAACATGCTCGCCCCGCCGACGATATTCGCCGTGATCGCGCTCCTCGTGCTCCCGAGATCCTCCATCTTCAGGAGGAGGGTGTTTATGGCAGTATCCGCGAATTTACCGGGGCGGTCGGTGTAGCCACGGCTCTCCGGGAGCATGATATGGGCAAGCCCCCCGAGCGACCGCCTCTGGTCGTGCAGGATGAGCGCGATGCAGGATCCAAGCCCGATCGTCCCCATCGGGCACGTCCCGACCCGGAGCTCACCAAGACCAAGGATTACAGCCTTCTCCTCACCGAAGAAATCATTCTTCATGGAACTCAGACGAGCGGCGTCATCAGGTCGTCAAGCATTGTGAACAACTGCTTCATGAGCTCCGGTCTCGGGAGCATGTAGATGCACCCGTATATGGGCGGCACCTCGCTCGTTAGCTCCGTGTTGAAGATCAGGACATCATTCACGTCGCCAGCCATCTGCACTATGATGGACTCAAAGGCGGCATGCGCCATATCGATGGCCAGCGCCGGGGGGCTCGGCAGCATTACGATCTCCAGGAGTTCGGCGGTCGCATCCAGGAACGCCGATATCATGATGTTCCCTATCTCGACTGCGGCGCTCTGGTCCATCTCGTTGATCTCGCGATCGTCATCGGTGATGCCGAGCATCAGGTTCGTCAGCCTGATGACGGTCTCCTGGGGCATGCTGACGACGATGTAGCCACCATCTGCGACCTCCCCCTGGATCTGGAAGACGACGATAGCCGTCACCTCGCTGCCTATGTAATCATGCATCTCAGCTATATCGATAGCCTGCACCTCCGGCACAGTCATCTCAATCGGGCTCATAAGCATCTGCGAGAGGCTTGTAGCAGCGTGCGCTGCACCGATGTTCCCAAGTTCCATCAGCGCATCAGCCTGAAGTGGGTCAAGTTTCATGAAATCTTCTCCTACACGATCGTATTCACATCGAGAACCGGCACAACCTCACCGTCTCCCGGGATGGTGATACCGCTGATCCCGCGACAGCTTCCTGCGAGGCGGGAGAGCGGTTTTACCACCACTTCCTGCTGGCCGTCAACTGTATCGACAGCGATACAGCATTTTTTGCCGCTGGTCTGCAGCACGACAAGCGTATCACATCCCTGTGCCTGGCCAAACATATCCTCAAGGCGGTACATGGGAAGGATCTCGTCGCGGAGCAGCACCGTCTCGGCATCACCGATCTGGTGTATCGCTTCCGGCCGGCTCAGCGCCACCTCGACGACGTTGCTGATCGGGATGGCGCACCGCCTCGCGTTGATCCGCACCATCATGACGTCGATGATCGCCATCGTCGGGGGCAGCATCAGCTCAAACACCGTCCCGCGGCCAACCTCGGATTCGATCTTTATGGTTCCCTTGAGCGACTCGATGGTCTTTTTAACCACATCGAGACCGACACCCCTGCCGCTGATATCGGTGATCGCCTCGGCCGTGCTGAACCCGGCCTCGAAGAGCAGGTTGATGAGGTCTTCCTTCGGGGCAGCTGCCGCTGCTTCGGGTGTCATGACACCTCTCTCGACCGCCCTGTCCCTGAGTCTCTCATGGTCGATGCCGGCACCATCGTCGGCGATCTCGATTATGACGTTATCCTTGTCCCTCCGTGCGGTGAGCCGGATCGAGCCTTTCCGCGGCTTGCCGTTCGCCTCTCGGATCCCGGGGAGCTCGATCCCGTGGTTTACGGCGTTCCTGATTATATGCAGGAGCGGGTCGGAGAGCCCATCCATCATACCGCGGTCAAGCTCGGTCTCGCCGCCCTCAATGGTAAACTCAACCTCCTTCCCGTCGTGGGTCGCGACGTCCCGCACAACACGGGGTAGGCGGTTGAATATGCGGTCAAGCGGCATCATACGGATCCCCATCATGAGGTTCTGGAGATCCGATACCGATCGGCCGACCATGCTCAGCGCCTCATCAAACTCCTTGATGCCGTGTCTCCTCGCTATCTGTTCGAGACGTCCGCGGTTGATCACCAGATCCTCGACGAGGTTCATCATCTGGTCGAGCCGCTGGATATCGACGCGTATATTCTTTATCTCGCGGCTCTTCTCGTCCCTGGCCGATCTGGGCGCCGGGGATTCGGGTTTCTGGTTCATCTCCGGTGCCGGGGAGAGAGCGAGGAGGGATATCTCGGGGCCGGAGGCGACGGTCCGTAGCGCATCCTCCCCTGCCTCGCTTGAGATCCGGATCTCAAACGATCCATCGAACTTCCCGTCCTCGATGAGGTTCCGCGGGGGTGTTGTCCCGAGGATTGTCCCGATCTCTTCAAGGTTCTGCAGGAGCAGCATTGCCCTGACATCTCTCATTGCGCTGGAGGGATCGACGGCGACCGACAGTATGTAGACGGGGCCATCAGCCACCGGTTCGGGATCATGGGCCGCCTCCTGCTCATCATCAAGGGTCTCCTCTTCGGAGAACGCCTGGAGATCCTGCACCAGGTTTCCGGAGACCTCCTCTGAGGGGGTCTTGCCCACCTCGATCTCATCCAGCATCCCCTCGATCGCGTCGGTGCAGGTGAGCAGGAGATCGGTGAGCGGCACGGTCACCTCCAGCCGGCTGCTACGGATGAGCGAGAATACATCCTCCATCGAGTGGCAGAGGTGCTCCATCGCATCAAACCCCATCGACGCCGACATGCCCTTGAGCGTATGAGCAGACCGGAAGATCTCGTCGATCGCGGTCTGCCTGTTCTCCCCGCTCTCAAGGAGGAGGAGATTGCTCACTATGTTCTCGTGGTTCTCCCTTGATTCCTCAACAAAGAGTTTCCGATATATCTCTTCATCGATCATGATTCGAGCCTCCTGATCGCCCGTACAACCTCCCGCGCAATATCCCTGAGCGGCACCACCTTATCGACACTATTTCTGGCAATAGCCGCCCGAGCCATACCGTAGACGAGGCAGTCCTCTTCGGCGCACACCATCGTGGTGCCGCCCGCGTTCTTCACAGCGAGGGTGCCCTCACCGCCGTCGCTCCCCATACCGGAGAGGATCACCGAGACCGTGCGCGGTCCAAAGACGTTCGCGGCGGAGACAAACGTCTTGTCGACGGCCGGCCTTACCGCATGCAGTGGAGGGGCGGTCGAGTGGATGATCCGCCCGTGGTTTCTCCTGGCGGCCGCATAGACGCCTGAGATCACGGTGTGATACCCCGCCTTCGATACCAGGACGGCCCCGGCCTGCAGGGCATCCCCGTTTACGGTCTCTCTCACCGGCAGGGGCGATATGCGGTTCAGGCGTTCGGCAAGCGATGCGGTGAATCCTTCGGGCATATGCTGGGTGACGATGACCGCTGCAGGCAGGTTCGGAGGGAGCGCGGAGAGGAGCGTATCGAGCATCGGAGGCCCTCCAGCGGATGAACCGATCAGCACCGCCGCATCGGCGTTGTTATGCCGGAACCCTTCGGGTTTTATGATCGTCGGGAGAGAGACGAGGTTTTTGATCTTATGGACGAGTTCCTTCTCGATGCCCCGGACGTTCGGGACGTCCCGGGGTTTGAGCATGAAGTCGTCTGCCCCGAGTCGGAGCGCCCGGTGGGTCATATCGGCATGCCGGGATGTAAGCGTGCTCAGGACGATCACTTTCGGCTTTTTGTTCTCCCCCCGGAGGGCCTCAAGAACCTCAAGCCCGTCCATCCGGGGCATCTCTATATCCAGGGTGACGACGTCGGGCTTCAGATCCGCTATCTTTTTGAGAGCATCGATGCCGTTGACCGCCGTCCCGACTATCTCGATATCGGGGCTCCCCTTGAGCATGTCCCGGAGGATCGTCCGGATGAAGAGAGAATCATCGACGATCAGAACCCGTATCATGGTTACGCGTTGAGGACATTCTTAACTTCTTCGAGAACCTTCGGAGCCTGGAACGGTTTGACGATGTAGCCCCTCGCACCGCTCTTTATGGCAAGTTTGACCATCTGCTCCTGGCCGACCGCCGTGCACATTATAACCTTTGCCGCAGGGTCTGTGACCTTGATGGCCTTGAGCGCCTCAATACCGTTTACTTTCGGCATAACGATATCCATCGTGACGAGGTCAGGTTTGAGCTCCTTGTACCTGGCAAGCGCCTCTGCTCCATCGGCCGCCTCACCGACGATGTCGTGCCCGCCGGAGAAGAGGATGTTCTTCAGCAGGGTTCGCATAAACATTGTATCATCGACGATCAGGATTCTCCCCATCGGATATCACCCAACATTTATTTAGAGGATAAAATATATAGAGCTTCGTGTTCCAGAAGAATAACGGTATTAATTGGTTTGGGATTTTACCGCTTTTGAGATATACCGGACGCCTTTAGCGGTCAATTGTATCTCTTTCCTGATATAAAGCACCTCGGCGAACCCGGCGGCAAGGAGCTGCTCATAGATGGCGTCGAGGTCTTTATGCGAGATCTGGAGCATGTTCTCGATGGTGCCGGAGTCCATCCCGCTGTAGACCAGCATGGCCACCTGCCCGGTCAGCGGATCGAGTTCTCCCTCATATTCTGAGTTCTTTGCCGCCTCACCGAGGAAGTTGTAGAGAACCTGGAGCGTCGTCTTCGGGCAGAGGACGAAGCTTGTCACGACCTCGTTCTCGCTGAGATGGTCGATCTTTATGACATCGAGATCCTTCTCCTGGATCTCCCGGTGCGTGAGTTCGATGCCCGCCACTTCATCCAGGGGTATACAGACCTGGCTCTCCTGGCTGACGAACCATATGCCGGTCTTCATGACCGCGATCGCACCCTTCTCCCAGTGAGCATCCTGGACGAGCACCCCACCGCGGATCGCAGGCGACATGAAGAAGGCGTTCAGCCGGTATGCGCTACACTGGGTGATGATGAACTTCTTCAGGACCGAGAGAACCTTCTCCACCGATGCGATCTGGTAGGTCTCCTCCGCCTCCGGACCGGCGATTATAGTGACCTGGTTCTTCTTCTCCTCGAGATCCACCATAGACCGGTAGGGGATCTCGCAGTCCAGGGGGGCACCGATACGGATACGGTCTTCGCCGATGCCCATCGTCGTCGGTACCCATTTGCCCTTATATTCAACCTTCACCGGAACTGATTTCATCTTCCTATAGGCAGGAGACCCCGACCAACAGGTGCGGGGAGGGATGCCGTCTGCCTGTCCCGGCATACCTTTGTGTTCTCCACGCGATTCTGGTCAGGATTGTACAATCCTCTACCCTGGCGTTTTGTGTCACCCGTTTTCCGGTGCCGCCAATATAGGTCAGTCCATACTTGATATGGCGAACCAGTCCCATCGATCCTCCATACGGTTTTCTGATTCCTCCCTTCTCCGGTTGGAACCGGTGCAACTGCTGGTTGTCAGGCTGTACATCATACTTCAGGATGATACAGAAGATGCCGGGTTTGTTCCAATGGGGTCGTGCTTTCCCCTTCTTGAGGAGCAAACGAGCACATTTTGGCGCCTTCGGCATCAACGGTCTCCTGTGAGTATCCATAACAGGAACTCTCGATGGTATTACCTCCACCCGGTCAAGCCGGGGTAACATCTCCCTTCGGAGTTGCGAAACAGGCCTGGTGCCCGGAGGTACATCGGGTTTGACGTGCCCAGATGAGGGGCAGGCCAGGGAAAAACCCATCCGCTCTTGTAGCCCATAACGCTGCTGCAATTTCTTGCCTCCTGGTTTAACTGTTCAGTCTTGTTTAGCCGTTCACAAGCCCAGCCCGAGAGCGTGGGGTAGTTTAAGGATCATCTCGGTTTCAGCATCGCGAGAACCTCCTCAAGTTCTGCAGCAAGTTCTCTTGCATCGTACTTCTCTCCCCGGAGTTCGCGGACCAGGCTTACATCCTCCACAAACTTCTTCTTCTTTACGTCGGATTTGAGCGAGGTGATCAGGTCGTCATCGGCCACGCCGCCGGAGGCAAAAGTAATCATATCGAAGTCTTCTTTCGGTTTCTCGACAGGTTCTTCAGGAACCACCTCCTCCGGGGCAGGCTCCTTTTCATCGGCCGCCTCATCAGCGATCTCCTCGCCCTCGATCTCGATCTCATCGAGTTCAAGGTCATCGAGTGCAGAGAGATCCACACTCAGTGTGCTCATCGCGGGTAGTTCTGAGAGATCAGCGGTGATATCGGAACTCCCCGGTGGGTCGAGCTCGCTCTGGTGTGCCCTCAGGATCTCCGATACGGCGTCCGCCTCTCCCCCGGAGAGGAGGGAGATCCGATCGGACTCAAACCCTCTCTTCGGGGCAGCGGCCTCATCGGGGTCGAGGTCTTCAAGGGCATCGAGGTCGAGATCCGCAAGCGCGGCGAGGGGGTCGACCCCGATCCCGGCGGGCTTCTGGGGGGCCGAGCCCTCGACCGCCTGGTCGAGCAGGGTGTCGATCTCCTCGATCGATCTCTTCTTCTCACCCTCGGTGGCCCGGGCATGCGTGATCGCCCCCCTGACCGATGCCGCGAGTGTCCCGAACATGCCGCCGGACTTCGGTTCAGCTGCTGTATCGGCCTCCTCCTTTTTCTTCTGCCGCTGCTCCCGGAGCGCGGCGCGCAGCCGCGAGGGTTTCAGGTCAGCGATCTTCAGCGCTCCGGTGACGAGGAGCGCGCAGAACCCCGCGAGCACAGTGCCTGCGACGATGACCTCGGCGGGGGCATCGAAGACGATGATCAGGGAACCTGTACCGACGGTTATAAGGAATAAGAGCAGCCGGCGTACGCTACTTTTCACGCTACACCCCCAGGAATGTTGGAATGGTAAAGAATGCGTCCACGATGATCGGTGCGATGATGTAGATGACGCCGGTGGCCGCACAGAGGAGGCTTGCGAAGAAGTAGTACATGTACCGGTCACCGCCCATGACAATCCTTCCTGCAAACATGTTGGAGGCGGTCAGCATTAAGAGGATCGTAACGACGTAGATCCGCATGGTATCCTCCGGGAAGTCAGCGAATATGTTTAACGACGCACTCATGGCGCCGCCGACCGTGGACGCTCCCCCTGAGAGCGCCTCAGACGTCTCCGCAAAGTGGCTCATCACACCTGTCACCGCATGAGACATTGATAGGAGGACTTCGAAGAGAAAGATGAAGATCCCGATCATAGCGCCGTGCATCGGGATGAGCAGGACGACAAACCCCTTCACCATCATGTCGCGCTTCCTCCGGAGCAACACCTGCTCGAGCATAGAGGAACCGACGATCTTTCCTACCCCATCCGGGGAGCCGCCGAGGGCCACGGCGTCGCGGAAGATGTTCATGTACTTGTAGATCAGGTAACTGCCGGTCTCCCCGATGAACCTCCTCCAGCTCCCGGCTTCGTCGAGTCCGAGGTTCAATTTCGTCGAGACCGAGGCGATGAACGGGTCAAGGTGGATGAGCGATTTTCTGTCCACCTCATGGAGGGCGTCACCGGTGGTGATGCCTTTGCCGCCCATGATCGACCCGAGGCTCCGGATGAACGTGGCGAAGTCTTCGTCCCGGTTGACTATGTTCGCATCATCGATGTAGCCGATGATCCCTAGTGGCATGAGGAGCAGGCCGAAGAGCAGGAATATGACGCCGGCGTTGATGCCTATGATGATGAGGATAAGCGTGATCGCGGCAGTTACCGGCAGAACCAGGCGCTCCACCCTCCGGATGGTCTCCTGCTCCCTGGAAGAGACCGTGGCAAGCCCGTGCGTCCTCGGGTCGTCGGGGACTGCCTGGTACATGATCGTGAGACCGAAGAGCGATATTATGAGTATGATCGCGTAGGAGGAGTTCAGAGCCGCATCGATACCTTCGGGGGCGTATATCGCCACCGATACCATGATGATTATCGCAACAAGCGATCCTGAGAGGAGCATCGCGATGTAGGCGTCGCCCCATTTCTTCAGGAGCTCGATCCCCTGCTCGAACGTGTTTCTGTATATGCTCCGGATGCTCCCGAGTTCTGTCTCGATGAAGTCGTTATCCGGGACACCGGAGTCTATGGAGTTTGCGTAGCGGTTGAGCATGCTCTGGAGGGTGGTGTTCCTGCACCGCTCGGCGACCACGCGGAGACCTCCGGCGTAGCTGTGGCCCCATCCGGTGACAAGGCGCTGCACCTTTGCGATGTAGCGCGACGGGACGTACTCGAACCTCTCGGACGTGTACTGGAAGATCTCGGGCCGGGTCACGGCCGCCGTTGTGATCGCGGCCATGTAGGTGTACATGAGGAGGAGATCCTGCTCCATCTTCTTGTTCTCGATGATGGATGACCGCAGGTCGCTTATGTACTCTATCTGCTCCTCGAACGGTATCTTCCCCTGGTTCGCCTGTCGCAGCCGTTCGGTCACCCCCCTGAACAAATCTACACCTCGATTGCCAGCAGCCCCCGTTTCTTGATCTTCGTGATCATGTGGAAGAGATCCCAGAAATGCGTATACCCGGCTTTGTGGAGCCTCTCAAGGATCTTTGCCCGCTTATCGATCTCATCGTAGATCTCGGCCCGCCGATTCTCGGGGATGCCGAGCATCGTCGCGATCTTGTTCTCGAGGAGGTAGCTGCTCCCCTTGCCGGCGAAGGTGAATGTATCGGTCGCGGGATCCCAGGTGAACGCTGCCATGAATGAGAAACCCTCCGTCTCGGGGTCGTAGCCCACGAGCTCGTTGACGCTGAGCATACGCCGGACGGTTCCTCCCCGGGGGAGTTTCACGGCGCTCTGGATTATGACAAGGTTTAAGTTGTCGACGTAGGTCTTCGGTATGCTGATGGGATCCCCGCAGAGACGCTGGATCAGCTTCTCGACCGATGCAGCATGGAAGGTGCTCATGACCGGGTGGCCGGTCTGCATAGCAGAGAACGCGACGGATCCTTCCACGCCGCGGATCTCACCTACCAGGATCTGGTTCGGGCGCTGACGGAGAGCAGATTTGAGGAGGTCAAACATCGTGACCTCCGAACCCTCGCCCTCGCCCTTCCCCTTGGCTTTTGCGACCTCGCGTGTCCAGTTCCGGTGGGGAACCATCAGCTCCGGGGTATCCTCGATGGTGACGATCTTATTCTCGGGCGGGAGGAAGGTCGTTAAGGCGTTTAAGGTCGTTGTCTTGCCGCTCGCTGTCTCTCCCGAGACGAACATCGACATACCATACTCGAGGCAGATCCAGAGGTATGCGGCCGTCATGTAGTCGCATGCACCGCTCTCTATGACCTGCAGGATGCTCATGGGAACCTCGCTCACCCTGCGGATGGTGAAGTTGCTGCCGTGCTTGCTGATCTCTGTCCCGTAGACGATGTTTATACGCGATCCGTCGGGGAGGGTCGCGTCAACGATGGGGTTTCTGTAGGTCAGCGGCCGTTTGATCCGCTCGGCGAGCTTGATGACGAAGTTGTCGAGCTCTTCTGAGTCCTGGAACCCCACGACCGACTTTAAGCCCTTGAAGATCTTGTGCTCGACGAAGATCGGCCCGACGCCGCCGCAGGTGACATCCTCGATGTAGCGGTCGGAGAGGAAGGGTTTGAGCGTCCCCATCTCGATCTTGTCACGGATCATAAGGTATTCGAGCGCTTTGTACTCCTGCGAGGTGAGTATGATCCGCCCGTCGGAGAGCGTGGGGTGGCTGGTGCTCTGCGGTTTTGCCGGCGCACCTATATCGGTTGTGAGGAATTTTATGACCCGATCCTTGATGTTCCTGGCTTTCCCGCCGGCGAGTATGGAGGGGTCGATGACCTCGCCCGGTTGCTTTATGTATACGAGCTGCTTGATGAAGTTCCTGAGCACATTGATACGCGCCTCCTCGGTCATAGGCTCCTCGTCGAGGGCGTCGATCATATCGATGAGCCTCTCCTCGATCACCGGCATGATCTCTTTGACGGAGTGGAGGAACGAGGGCTCTATCGGTATGTACCAGTTCCGCACATCGTCGGGGTCGGGGAATATATGGATGAAGGTTGTCTCGCTCACCGGGTAGATTATGTTCGGGTTATCTATCGATTTCAGGTCACGCTTAAGTTCCGAGAGGAAGAGCGGGATCCCGACGGTGTTGACCGGCAGTATGTGGAGGTACTCGAGGAGGTGGGGGCTCTCCCTGACATAGTCCCGGGCGTTTGCCGGGAGCATCCTGTAGAGGGCGCAGGACTCCACGTTGTTGTAGCAGTCACTCCCTTCGCCGATGAGCTCGGGCTCGAAGGGGAGGGTTATTGTCGTCTCAAGTGCTGATGCCATTGCCCTTATACCTTAGCGACCGAGACGGGGATGACCTTGATGCCGTACCCGGGGTGAACCTCGAAGGTGATTATGTTCCCTGTCGTCTTTCGTGCGCCGCGGACCTTGACGACCTCGAGCATCATGACGTACTTGCCGCCGACGAGCGCCTTCTTCATGAAGAGGTGAGCGTCACAGATGGAGCGGATGCGGACGAGGGCGTCCTCGACGAAGGCGTATGTATGGAGAGTGATCAGGATGGTCTTGCCGTGGTCGACGAGGTTTTTGCAGTTCGTGAAGAACGTGAGGACCGTGTCCTGCCGGGCGTACTCTGTGAATAGGGTGAGCGAGTCGATGACGATCACCTCGGCCTTGCTCTGCTCTATGTAGGCGATCATCCTCTCAAGGGTTCCCTGCATCTTCTCCTTCGTCCACTCGAACCCTACGACATGCATGGGAAAGACCCGGAGGTAACCCCAGGCGAAGTAGTCGGATATATCAAGGCTCATTGATTCCATCTGGGTGAGGAAGCTCTTGCTCGTGTTCTCGGTCGAGAAGAGGTCGACGTTGAACCCCTGCTTCAAGGCTCCCCATATGATCTGCTGGGTGAGCACGCTCTTTCCTGTGTCGTTCTCCCCCTCGATGAGGGAGAGGGACTGGAGAGGGAGGCCGTCAGCGATCTTCTTGTCGAGCTCGGGGTTTCCGGTCGAGAGGATCGTCCGATCAGGCATCTCAGGGATGTCGCTGGTTGTGTCTTTGCTTATGGCCATGGTTCTTCACCTGATGTATGCTGAACTCGAGACCCCATTCGGGGTTACGACCTGGACCCAGACGGGGTCTTCTTCGTGGATTACCTCGATGATTAGGGTCTCGTCAGGGTCTAATTCGCCGGGGTGGATATGATCGGGGTCTATACCTGCATTCCTCCATTGGAGTGAGCCCTCCCCCCCGTAGGGGATGTAGACCGGGGCGCCGTTGATGAGGATGTAGACGTCGATCAGGGCTATATCGACGATCGGTTCGCTGCCGGAGTTCTTTACATCGATGCGGAGGATGTTACCCTCGATCGCTGTCTCCTGGATCTCGATCGCGGTCCGCATCCGGGCCTCCTGGTACCTGGCGAGGTTGGTCTGGGCCTCGATCATGACCTCGGTGGTCGTGAGGGTGCCGCCGACCAGGACGTAGGCGGTGACGATCAGGAGGAGGATGCCGATCCCGGATGCGATTAGAGGCGCCACGCTCATGGCTATGCACCCGCGGTGAATGTGGTCGACCGCGAGAGGCCCGTGGAGAGGACGAACTGGAAGTAGACGATCTCGCCTTCATCGGGGATTTTATCGCA